>NZ_JACJSE010000048.1 GCF_014698045.1 Aulosira sp. FACHB-615 | reverse complement strand
CGCCTCAATCGCAAGATTTTAGCTCATACCGTCTGTTTTTGGCTTAATCGCCACAATTGTGATCCTCTTCAATTCGACGCACTTGTTACGGAATATTAAGTCGCACATCGCGTTACTTCTGAAATTCTCACAAGAATGCAAGCAATTTTTACGGATCTCTGTGAACAACAAAAAAGCATTTTGATTGAGTTCAATGGCGAAGAAGACCATGTTCATCTATTGGTCAATCTGTCTCCAGACAATCATATTTCTGAGTTTGTAAAAGTCCTAAAAGCGTCATCAAGTAGACTAATTCGCAAGGAGTTCAAGTCTCATGTTGACAAATACTACTGGAAACCTGTTTTTTGGTCTGGCTCATACTTTGTGAATTCCAGTGGCGGAGTATCGCTTGATGTTTTGTTGACGCAGTCTCTCGCAGAGAAGAAATATATCAAGCAGCAAGATTCTCCGAGTAGTTGACTAGATCCTGCCCTTGCTTTCATCCCCCAGTGTAGTGAAACGGAACTGGGGTACTTCCCGCAAGGAGGTTAAAAAAATTAACATTATTGTTGCAATCTGCTAAATCACCAAATTCTGGCTGAAAATTATAAACCCTCAGCACCACATCTCAAAAGATAGATTAATTATCTCTTTATTTTTGATTCATCATCGATAACATTCATATCTTGACCATCACTAATCGGGACAAATTTGTTACTAATTGCCTCTACCATATTTCTTGGCTATCAAAAAGTGAATAATACACAAATATAAATATTGCGATGACTATATGTATATATTTCATGGGTACTGTAAAGAGTATGTAAAGATGCTTTTGGTGAGAATAGACACCTCAGTAAATATACAGTACAATTTCAATAAATTATTTAGATATTACCTAGTTTATTCAACTAAATAATCATAGGTATAAACCCCCTATCTAGCTGTGGGATTGTCTTTCTGTGTCAAATACATCTTTAAGCTTGATGTTTCGCTGTTGGATGAGCGATCGCTAATGATCAAAGGATGGTTAAAATAGAGCCTAAATATGAGTGCTTGTATGAGAATTCATAAAGGCACCAGCAATGCAGAGATCAATAACAACTAACAATATCCTACATACCAATTTGACATAAATAATACATCAATTAACCAGCTAAAAACATGCTCATACTCTGAGAAGAGTGTAGTGATTTTACTGGACAACAGTAATGTTCATACAAGATTCAGAAAATTGGTATTGTTTAATCTTAAATTTTACTCACCCTGCAATATCTTGCAAAAGTTTCTCAGTTATCTATGGGCTGATATACTGATGTCACGAGAAACTTCTTCAGAAACTTTGCAAAATCACATTCTATTAAGACTTAAAAATCAGCTAAAAAACAATCTATTCTGCAAATGTGTTTCTGAAAAATTTTGGAGAAAACTTTATAAAAAATTACTTTGTTATGTAATCTAAATATGCTTCAGTTAAATATGTTTGTAATTGTTGAAAGCAACAGTAGCCGCCAGGACTATGTTGCGAGTTGTGTATGAATAATTTAACTGAATTGTATTGCTGTGATGCTGAAACAATATGCTGAGAGAGTCAACCATCAGCATAATTTTCATTTTTGAAAACAGCGAAAATTGCAGTTTAAAAACTTTCAACTGGCTGAATCAATCAATTTATTTAGGTAAAAGTTATGGCAAATATCAACGGTACCAATGGCGATGACAACCTGATTGGCACAACTGGTGACGATATTATTAGAGGTCGTGGTGGAAATGATAATTTATCAGGTAATGGCGGCAGCGATATTCTAGACGGTGGCGCTGGAGATGATAATATTTCCAATTTTGCAAGCACTGGAAATAGCATCCTTGATGGTGGCGCAGGCGACGATGTATTGGATGTGGATCAGTCTAGCGGTGATAACCTAGTTGATGGTGGTGCCGGTGATGATTATCTCGCCGCCGTAGGTTCCTCTGGGGTTAACGTTCTCAACGGTGGTGGTGGACAAGATATCTTAAACGCGGATCAGTCAACAGGCAATAACCTGCTGAATGGTGGTGGTAATGATGATTTTCTCTCAGCGATCGCATCTGAAGGTAATAACGTCCTTGATGCTGGAGGCGGTAACGACATCCTCAATATCAATCAGTCCGACGGCGATAACCTACTTGAAGGCCGTGCTGGTAATGATCAACTGTTGGCTGTTGGTACTTTTGGGAATAACATCCTCAATGGTGGAGATGGCGACGATACATTAAATGCTGACGATTCCACAGGTAATAACACCCTCAATGGTGGTGGGGGTGCTGATTATATTACGGCTGTGGGTTCATCTGGGAATAACACCCTCAACGGTGGAGGAGATGCTGATACCTTAGATGTCACCGATTCCACAGGGGATAACCAGCTAAATGGGAATGGTGGTGACGATACCTTGACAGCATATCGTTCCACAGGTGACAACACACTCAACGGTGATGCAGGCGCGGATACCTTGGATGTGGATCAGTCCAGTGGCGATAACACCCTGGATGGTGGTGTTGGTGATGATTCTTTGTTTGCGATCGATTCCACTGGAGATAATACTCTCTATGGTCGTGATGGAGAAGATATCTTAAACGCAGATCAATCCACTGGAGAGAACTATCTCTATGGTGGTGCTAATAATGACTCTCTGTCTGCCGTTGCTTCCGAAGGTGATAACTTCCTGGATGGTGGAAGTGGCAACGACATCTTAATTGTTGATCAGTCTAGTGGCGATAACCTGCTTGAAGGTGGTACAGGGAATGATGAACTGTCGGCTGCTGGTTCATCTGGGAATAACATCCTCAATGGTGGAAATGGTCAGGATACATTAAATGCAGACAATTCCACAGGAGATAACCTGCTGGATGGTGGTGATGGTGCTGATTATATTACGGCTGTGGGTTCATCCGGTTACAACATCCTCAACGGTGGTGCAGGTGCTGATACCTTAGATGTCACAGATTCTACAGGTGATAACATCCTCAATGGCGAGAACGGCGACGATAACCTAACAGCTTATCGTTCCACAGGTGACAACACCCTCAACGGTGGTGCAGGTGCTGATACCTTAGATGTAGATCAGTCAAGTGGCGACAATTACCTCTATGGTGGTGGTGGCGACGATTATCTGTCAGCAATTGATTCATTTGGTGACAATAATCTCTACGGTGATGATGGAGAAGATATCTTAAACGCAGATCAATCCACTGGAGAGAACTATCTCTATGGAGGTGCTAATGATGACTCTCTGTCTGCCGTTGCTTCTGAAGGTAATAACCTCTTGGATGGCGAAGGTGGCGACGATATCTTAACTGTTGATCAGTCTAGTGGCAATAACCTGCTTGAAGGTGGTACAGGGAATGATGAACTGTCGGCTGCTGGTTCATCTGGGAATAACATCCTCAATGGTGGAAATGGTCAGGATACATTAAATGCAGACAATTCCACAGGAGATAACCTGCTGGATGGTGGTGATGGGGCTGATTATATTACGGCTGTAGGTTCATCCGGTTACAACACCCTCAACGGTGGCGCAGGTGCTGATACCTTAGATGTAACCGATTCTACAGGTGATAACATCCTCAATGGCGAGAACGGCAATGATACCCTGACAGCTTATCGTTCATCTGGTTATAACAACCTCAACGGTGGTGCAGGTGACGATACCTTAGATGTAGATCAGTCAAGTGGTGACAATTACCTCTATGGTGGTGGTGGCGACGATTATCTGTCAGCAATTGATTCCACTGGAGATAATAATCTCTACGGTGATGATGGAGAAGATATCTTAACAGCAGATCAATCCACTGGAGAGAACTATCTCTATGGTGGTACTGATGATGACTATCTGTCTGCCGTTGGTTCCGAAGGTAATAACCTTCTGGACGGCGGAAGTGGCAACGACATCTTAATTATTGATCAGTCTAGTGGTGATAATACCCTTGAAGGTGGTACGGGGAATGATGAACTTTCTGCTGCTGGTTCATCTGGCAATAACACCCTCAATGGTGGCGAAGGCGACGATACAGTAAACGCAGACAATTCCACAGGCAATAATGTCTTCAATGGTGATGCAGGCGCTGATTATATTACGGCTGTGGGTTCATCTGGTAGGAACTTCCTCAATGGTGGCGAAGGCGACGATACTCTAGATGTGACGGATTCCACAGGTAATAACGTCCTCAATGGCCAAGACGGTAACGATACCCTGACAGCTTATCGTTCCACAGGTGATAACATCCTCAATGGTGGCGCAGGCGACGATACCTTAGATGTAGATCAGTCAAGTGGCGACAATTACCTCTATGGTGATATCGGTGATGATTTCTTATCGGCAATCAATTCCACTGGAGATAATACTCTCTACGGTGGTGATGGAGAGGACATCTTAGACGCAGATCAATCAAGTGGCGCTAATTCTCTTTATGGTGGCGCTGATGATGATTATCTGTCTGCCGTTGGTTCCGAAGGTGATAACCTCTTGGATGGTGAAGATGGCGACGACATTTTAATTGTTGATCAGTCTACAGGCGATAACACCTTAGAAGGTGGGGCTGGTGATGATGAACTGTTGGCTGCTGGTTCATTTGGTAATAACACCCTCAACGGTGGCGAAGGCGACGACATATTAAATGTTGACGATTCCACAGGTAACAACACCCTCAATGGCGACGCAGGAAATGACGAATTGTCTGCCCTGGGTGCATCCGGTAATAACAACCTCAACGGTGGCGGAGGTGATGACGCAATCTATGTGAGTACTGCCTTACAACAGTCAACAACCCTGGTAGTACAAACAGTTGACGGTGGCGCAGACTACGATTACCTTTTTGTTGATTACAGCAACGCTACAGCCGGCATCACTTCCACATACAACTCGTCAACCAATAGCGGTAGAATTACCGCAGGCACAAATCGAGTTAACTACAGAAATATCGAAAGTCTGGAGCTGATTGGTACAGCCTTCAGTGACAACATCATAGGAACCAACGGCAACGATACACTTTCTGGTGGCAGTGGTGGCAATGATGTTATCAACGGCGGTGCTGGGGATGATTATATTTCAGCGATTGGTTCCTCTGGTAATAACACCCTCAACGGTGGCGAAGGTAACGATAGGTTAATAGTTGATGAATCTACCGGGGATAACCTGCTGAATGGTGGTGGCGGTAACGATACTCTATCTGCTTATCGTTCTGAGGGTGATAACACTCTCATTGGTGATGCAGGTGACGACACATTAGATGCGGATGAGTCCATTGGTAATAACACCCTCAATGGTGGTAGCGGTGATGATCATCTTTCAGCTATTGGTTCCACTGGGAATAACACCCTCAACGGTGGTCTTGGGCGTAATACCTTAAATGTGAATCAGTCCAGTGGTAATAACACCCTCAATGGTGATAATGCTGACGATGTGTTGTTGGCAGATGCTTCTGTGGGCAATAACACCCTCATTGCTAGAGGTGGTAATGACAGATTAAGTGCGGAATATTCTGAAGGGAATAACCTGCTTGATGGTGGTGCTGGTGATGACTATCTGTCTGCTGTTGGTTCCTCTGGCGTTAACACCCTCGATGGTGGTCATGGTAACGATATATTAACTGTTGACTATTCCAGTGGTAACAACCTACTCATTGGTGACGATGGTAATGATACCCTGTCTGCTTATCGTTCCGAGGGCGATAACACTCTCATTGGTAATACAGGGAGTGACATATTAAATGCCGATGAGTCCACTGGTGATAACACCCTGAATGGTGGTAGTGGCGATGATTATCTCTCAGCAATTGGTTCCTCTGGTGATAACACCCTCAATGGTGGCGCTGGACGCAATACCTTAGATGTCAGTCAATCCACAGGTAATAACACTCTCATTGCTGATACTGGGAACGATACCCTGTCGGCTTATCTTTCTGAGGGCGATAACACTCTCATTGGTAATGCAGGTGACGACACATTAGATGTAGATCAGTCCAGTGGTAATAATACCCTCGAAGGTGGTAACGGTGATGATTATCTTTCGGCAATTGGTTCCTCTGGTGATAACATCCTCAACAGTGGTGTTGGGCGCAATATCTTAGATGTCAGTCAATCCACAGGTGATAACACCCTCAATGGTGGTAACGGTGATGATGTGTTGTTGGCAGATGCTTCTGTGGGCAATAATATCCTCACTGCCGCAGGCGGTAATGACAGGTTAAGTGTGGAATATTCTGAAGGGAATAACTTACTTGATGGTGGTGTTGGTAATGATGAATTGTCCGCCGTCGGTTCGTTTGGCATTAACACCCTCTATGGTGGTATTGGTAACGATGTGTTGACGGTTGACTATTCCAGAGGCAATAACATACTCAATGGTGACAGTGGTAATGATACTCTGTCGGCTGTAGAAGCTACTGGGAATAACACCCTGGATGGCGGTAGCGGAAATGATACTTTGATTGGTGGTAATGGCAATGATTTTCTCATTGGTGGCGTAGGTAATGACTTGATCACGGGTGGTAGCGGTGCAGATACCTTTGTCTTTAATCGTTTTAATGAAGGTATTGACACAATTACTGACTTCAGCATTAGTAATGACATCATTCAGATATCTGCGGCTGGTTTTGGTGGTGGTTTATTAGCTGGGGCGCTATCGATTAGTCAGTTTACCTTGGGAACTGCTGCAAGCAACACCGATCAAAGATTCATCTATAACAATATTACTGGTGCGTTGTACTTTGACCAAGATGGTAATGCTGGTGGATTCAGACAAGTACAACTAGCACAATTGTCTGGTGCGCCGGCTTTGAATGTCAGCAATTTTGTGATTGTTTAAAGACTGTCGCAAAGCTAATTATGAAATTGCAATAGTACAGAAAACAAAGGTTACGCCATCAGCGTAACCTTTTTTCTATTTATTAATTATTTGTGGGAGCGATCGCCAATCATAACCCAATATTTTACCTGTTGTGAAAAGTAGATAACCAATAAAGAATAAAGTTGAGGTGGCGATTAACAATAACAAGTTAACTGAGGCAAAAATCCGACCAGTAAATATAATTATGAGGATTCCGATAGCAATCAAAATCCAGCCGAGATGACGATTGATCCGTTGTTGACACAATACAAAAATTCCAGCAAAACAAAGCGCAATGCTAGGTAAACCAAAAAATATGCCGATTCTCACATTGGCAGTTAACAGTACAATGCTGGCAACTATCAAGCTTAAACCTATCAGCTTAGTTGTTTTATCTACCACGATTGGTTGCTTCTGCTGAACTGGTGGGGGTACAATTTGCGTGCTATGAACTACTGTCGCTAAAGCTGGGGAATTTTGCCAAATGAAAGTGATGGCATCACCTTGACCAAAGTTAATGCGATCGCCTACTGTTAACTGATATCTAGTTCCCGCGTCTAGCTTGACATCGTTAACAAATGTGCCGTTAGAACTACCTAAGTCTTCAATCAAGTAGTTGCCATTCTCGACGATAATTTGAGCATGAGCGCGAGAAACAACTTCTGCATTTGGCAAACTGGAAAAATCAATATCTGGGGGATTTTGGTCATTTGACTTACCAAGCCGGATGACCGTTAAATTTGGTGGTATGTCAAAAGCGGTGTTGGTTTGAACATGGAATAGCTGTAAACTTAGCCCTGTAGTGCTGAATTGATTGAGATTTTGCATGGCTTACGGTTGTATCGCTAATCCTATGTTAAATAGTTTAGGCGATCGCTGACACCTTTGCGTATTTACCCAGAGGTATGATTGATTTTATCTCTACTACTAGCAGTCTTAGTTGATAGGTGAATAAGTAGTTGGACAAAATTAAATTCATTCGTGGCGATAGGGAACAGGTAACAGAAAAAATGTGTGTAATTAATTTTGTCTGGATACTCAACAAAGACAAGGTAGACAAGGGAGAGATGCTATTTGTGGTTTAAGCATTTTTGTGTAACTTTACCGAAATCTTAATCAAAAATTCTGTCCCTTTACCTGGTTCGGAAACACATTCCAAGCTACCACCATGTTTTTCGACGATAATTTGGTAGCTAATCGATAATCCTAAACCTGTGCTTTATTTCCCCGATTTAACTCCCGCCTACGCAACTTTACTAAAATTCGGACTCGCCGCTTGAACTGTTCAAAATCATCTGCACTCAATTTTGTTTTCTGCCAGACTGGACGTTGCATAAGTCGCTCAGTCCATTCATTTATCTTGGGATAATTACTCAAGTTAATGCCTAAACTTGGTAAGGAAGACACAGCTATACCAGCAACTATATCTGCTAAAGTTAACTGTTCACTGCCAAAGTAGAAAGAATTACCCAATAATTCCGTCAAGAATAGCAGCACTTTATCTATATGTTGTGTGGCTTTAAGAAATTGTGGTGAGGCTGTATTTTCATAAATTAATGAGACTATTTGTGGAAATAATTCATTAGCAGTCACATACTGTACCATCCGCACTTTTGCTAAAGCTTGATTTTCTTTGGGTAGTAGTGAAGGTGTAGGATATTTTGCTTCTAAATAGTCCATAATTGCCAGAGATTCGACTATTTGTAAGTCATCATCAACTAGGACTGGAATATGATGAAAAGGATTAACTTTTAAAAATTCTGCTTGTAATTGATCACCATCTAAATTCATCAAGATTGGCTCAAAAGCAATTTCTTTTTCTAGTAAAGTGAGCCATACACGCCGCGCATTCGGGGAAATGGGATTGTAGTAAAACTTCAACATCAGGTAATATTCCTCAAAATAAAAGACCGAACGGTTTGTGATTAGGCAAAAAAATGAATAATTATCCAAGAAAGATAATTATAGAAAGTGGTATTTTGATTTACGACTTAGGCATAAATTTAAACTTCTACCTTGTAATTCAAATTTAATTCATCTCCGGTTGTTCCTCTAATGCCCCAGTTAGATTTTGCAGTTTCAAAAATGGTAATTTCAATATCATTCAGAGAAATATCAAAGGTTTTATGAATATTTTCCATAAGTTGGTGAAGTAGCTGTTTTTTGGTTTCGATTGAGCGCCCTTCAAACATGATAATTTCGATGACTAGATAATTATCTGACCTGTCTTGAGGATAGTAAAAGTTTTCTGCTTCTAAGGGGAAAAATCGCTGAAATTTCTTTTCAGGGGTAACTTTGATAATTTCTATTAGTGCGGTATGAATAATGTGGGATAAATCTGATTTAATTGGATTTAGTTTATCGGCTAAACCATATACTTTAACTTGTACCATAGCTTTTAAGATTAGTGTTTATATACTGTTTTAAATGAGTAACTGCTCTTTGGATATGAATTACATCGTTGTATAATTTGCTCATCATGATTGCACCTTCTAAGGTAGCAATAATAATAGTTGCGACTTCCTCAGCATTTACTTCAGTGCGAATTTCACCTCGATTAATTCCCTTGGTAATAATTTGAGAAATTAAGTTAAGCCAAGAGTTCATTGCTTGTCGCGCCCGATCGCGCAATGCTGGATGAGCATCATCACTTTCAATTGCTGTATTTAACAGTGGACAACCGCCTTTAATTGGCGGATGCTCAACAAAACTGCTAAATACTTCCATAATCGCTTCTAGACGTTCACTTGCATGGTGTTTACTCCGAATAGCGGCTTTTGTACGCTGGCTGACAAGCGCGATCGCAAAATCAAAGGCTTGGAGTGCTAGTTCATCTTTACTAGAAAAGTGATTGTAAATTCCTCCTTTCTGCAATCCGGTAACACGCATAATATCTGAAATTGACGAACCCGCATATCCCTGTTGGTTAAACAGTTCCGCCGCTTGTTGGAGAATGCGAGTTTTGGTTTCTTCACCTTTGGACATAAAAGCATTACCGACCGATTGGTCTGATTAAAAATAACATAATAAAAAGTGATAAATCAATCCTGACAGAAATGATTAAGAATAAATACAGTCATGGTGATGAATTATGCTTCCCAACCGTTACCAAAACCTTAATCGGATTCAGCAACTTGACCCAGTAACTGACCATAGCCAGATATATTATCTGATGTCGGGTTATGAATTTTCGTGGGAGATGCAGCGATCGCTGGAAATAGCCTTAATGCGAACTTACTGTGTTCCCAGCATGTCTAAATTACTCGATAAGACCAAAGAATTTCATCAGCGTCCGCAAAAACGCTATGACGACACATCGATTTTGTTGGTAGAAATTGTTAAATGGGGTTATGAAAGCGATCGCGGTCAACAAGCATTGCAACGGATGAACGCCATCCACGGACGCTTTAAAATTGACAACGCCGATTTCTTATATGTGCTTTCGACCTTTATTTATGATCCTATCCACTGGAATGCTAATTTTGGTTGGCGGTTGATGTGCGAGCAAGAAAAATTAGCGTCCTTTTACTTTTGGCGAGAAGTCGGTAAGAGGATGCACATTGAAAATATTCCCGAAACCTACGCAGAATTTGAACGCTATAAACTCAATTACGAAAAGGAAAATTTTCGCTATTCTGACACAAACCGCCGTATTGGAGAATCAACACTTGCTTTATTTTTAAGTTGGTTTCCTTGGTGGATGCGAAAACCTTTGAAACCAATCGTCTATGCCTTACTTGATGAGACAATGCTTGATGCCTTTGGTTTTGAACATCCTTCACCATTGCTGCGTTCTTTTATGGTCAAAATCCTCAAATTCCGCGCCAGATTAATGCACTGGCTTCCACCTCGCACTCAGACTAATTTTTATATTGATTCTCCTATCCGCAGTTACCCGAATGGTTATGAAATAGCTAATGTGGGGCCAGAGGAGAAGCCAGAAAAGTTACAGATGAAGTAAGGTTTGTGGTTGAGTAAGCGATCGCTGGGCGGTAAAACTGCAAAAATTAGGCATTGGTGATTCAATTACTCAAACCTGATATAAACTATGAGTCAACTTCCCGATACACTTGAAGATGCGATCGCTCAAGCCCGTGAGGCGACAAAAGCCGCTTTAGCAGACGGTTACAATCGTGTCCAAATTGATTTGCTGTTCCCAGAACTCAAACAAATGCCCATAGCAGAACAATTTATACCGCTATTTGCTGAATATGAATCGCGGTTGAAAGTGTTCTTTGCTGATGCTGGTGGTGCAGCCTTAGCCCGCCGTGATTGGGTAGATGCACCATTCCAAATTCTGGATATTGGTACAGGTAGGGCTGTTTCGATTCAATCTAAAATTCAGCCAGAAGACGAAATTTTCTTATTTGTTTCCCCCACTTCTGTGGAAATACCCCAATTAGAAAAAGTTTGTGAAATTATTGGCGATCGCCCATTGGTCATGTTAAATCCACGCCTCGAAGATTCTGGAACTGTGGGTATTGGTTACGCAGCCAGACAAATTCGCCAACGGTTTCTGAATACCATTGAATCTTGTTACTACCTGCGCCCAGTTGATGAAACCACGGCTGTATTTCGCTGCTATCCCGGACAGTGGGAAGTTTTGGTACAAAAAGGCGAAAATTGGGAAATAATTGCGGAACTACCCAAAAAACCATCAGGCGATGATATAGATTATCTTCTCCTACAAGGGCGATCGCAGGGTTCAAGTGACGCTACACCTGTGAAAAAGCCCAGTATGTTTAAGAGTTTGCAACGGTTTATCAAAGCCTTGAGTAGTTAGTCAAGCTGGGGTAGCAAAGGAATATATCTTTGCTACCTCTGTGTTGTAATAAAAAAAAAGGTAGGAAGTCCTACCTTAATACCCAAAAAAAAGCATTTTGTAACCAAATACAGCATTCAATATCACACATAGATGTGACGACGATATTGCAACCACACGACAATGTTGTGAATCATCTTACAGCTTGACGGCTTGGACTAGTTTGCCATCTTCCATCTGCACAATGCGATCGGCTATGTCTAAAATGCGATGGTCATGTGTCACCATGAGGATTGTACAACCTTGTTCCTTGGCGAGTTTTTGCATCAGATTGACAACATCTCGACCTGATTGACTATCAAGGGCGGCTGTTGGTTCATCGGCTAAAACAATTTTGGGATAACTCACCAAAGCGCGGGCGATCGCAACTCGTTGTTTTTGTCCGCCTGATAATTTGTCGGGATAGTAATGTAAATGATTTCCCAAGCCAACTTGCTCTAACATCTGAATTGAGCGAGTTTGGATTTCTTGGGAACTAATATGAGTGTGTAATTCTAAACCAACTTTGACATTCTGCACTGCTGTTAAACTACCATGCAGGTTGTGTGCCTGAAAAATATAACCATTATGGCGGCGAGTTTTAACTAATTGTTCTGCTGTTGCACCACAAAGTTCTTGTCCTAAAACCTGCAAACTGCCAAATTGTGGAGAGCGCAACCCACCAACTAAAGTCAATAAGGTAGTTTTACCAGAACCAGAAGGGCCTGTCAAAATAATAATTTCACCAGCGTTAATTTCTAAGTTGATTTTAAACAAGACTTGCTTACGCAATGGCCCATAACCAAAGTAGTGATTGAGGTTTTCAATAGCAATAATGGGTTTGTTTGTCATAACTAATTTGTGGGGTTTAGCTCCCCGACTTCTTCAAGAAGTCGATGAGCTTAGTGATCACGAATGATTTAAGATTGCTATACACAAACGATACTAAAATTGAAAAATATATTGCTGCTCTTTGTACAGATAATATGAACACTAACACCGTCAGTTTACCTACTCCCCTGGAATTAAATATTGACTTAACTGACGAGCAGTTTTTTCAACTTTGTCAAAATAATCGTGACTTGAGATTTGAACGTACAGCTACAGGGGAATTAATTATTATGCCACCGACAGGAAGCGAAACTGGTTACTACAATGCCGACATAACTTATCAGTTAAGAGCTTGGAGTCGTCAGAATCAGCTAGGAAAATCCTTTGACTCTTCTGCTGGGTTCAAACTTCCTAATAGTGCAGAACGTTCCCCGGATGCGTCTTGGGTGAAGATGGAACGATGGAACGCTTTGACTCAAGCTGAAAAAGAAAGATTTGCACCTTTGTGTCCCGATTTTGTCGTGGAATTAATGTCTCCCAGTGATTCTCTAGAAAAGACACGCGCCAAAATGAGAGAATATATGGAGAATAGCGCGAAATTGGGATGCTTAATTAATCGCCAACAGCAGCAGGTGGAAATTTATCGTCCCAATCAAGAAGTTGAAATTTTACAAAGTCCAAAAACTTTATCGGGAGAAGATGTTTTACCAGGATTTGTTTTGGATTTGACGGAAATCTGGTGATGATTTTTGTCTCTTTGAGAATAGGCTATAAATATCCAACAGGATTTAGCGATCGCACTTACAAAGGTAAGTATTGAATGCAATTTTTCAATTCTTCAGGATCAGCAGCTTTAGCAATAATTTCTAAATCACGTACACAATCACCAACAGAAACTCTTAGTTTATGAGCATAAATTACACCCGCAAAGTCTATAGCTTCATCTTGACGACGGTTGGCTTCAGCTAAAAAATCTTCATCTTGGGAAAACAAAACTCGCTCAAGTTCTGTTGCGCGATCTAGTATGAGAGGATCTGGAAAACCAGTACGCTGATCTTCTTGTACTGTTAATACATCTACACCCCGCATTCGCAATCCAATTGTAATCCCCCGATGGACGTTCTCATCTATATAAAGAGCGAGGCTCACTTAATTAATCCTTCCGCGCGGAGTCTTTTAGCTAACGGGGATTCTCCAGCTTCTAAACGCAATCTTTCTGCATACTCAAAGCGTCGCTGCATATCAGCATCAATCTCTGCTTTGTGTTCCCAATAATAAGCTAAAGCTGAATGAATCTGACTCATGTTCAAATGTGGATACTGAAAATGTAATTCTTCTGGACTCCAACCATAGGCATGAATAGAAGTAACTAATTCCACAACTTTCATAGAAGTTCCGGTGATGAATGGCACGTTATTTTCATCAATCAGAATATATTTATATTCAGTAGCAGTTGTTTGGTTCATAATCTCTCAAATGCTCAAATTATTACATAGATTTAACATAGCCTACTCAATCTTTATAGTGTTTTCTAGTCTACTGAGGTACGAAGTTATCTGTTTCCATCTGCGTAGCCTGCGGCAAGCCGCTTGCGCGTCTACATCCGCGTCCATCTGCGGTTAATTATTCTTGTTATAGCAATCCTGTCTGAGTCGTGAGAAATTTCCTTTTTAACAAACCGCAAAGGACGCAAAGGACACAAAGAAGGAGAAGACAGAGGATTACACAAGTGATTTAGGATTGCTATAGTACCTCACCAGAATGAGAACCGCTATATTCATAAACAAGTATAAAGTTTAAAAATTGAGTAAGGGAACGCAAATTAAGTGAATATTCTCCATCATTTGGGCTTGAAAATCACTAGATAACTAATATTATCATGCAATTGCTTGGCTTTTAAAACATATCCGCAGGGTCGGCAGATTGGAGTTTACGAGTAGCGATCGCCCCTGAAATTGCACACATAATAAAAGTGAGAATTATTACTTGTAATCCCCGCATTAAAGTCATATACATTGGCAGATTTGTAGCAGCGCGAGTTAGTTGATAAAGTCCTAAAGACACGACAACTCCCGGAAGAAAACCAAGTAATGCTAAAATTAATGCCTCTTCAAAAATGACACCAAGTAAATAGTAATTGCGGTAGCCAATGGCTTTAAATGTGGCATATTCTCTGATATGAGCATTCACATCAGCAGAAAGAACTTGGTAAACAATAATTACCCCCACTACAAACCCCATTGATACACCCAGACTAAAAATAAACCCAATGGGTGAGTTGGTTCGCCAAAAGTTATTTTCAAACTCAATAAATTCGGCATGAGTTAACACTTTGACATCATCTCTCAAGTGTGATTTCAAAGCCATTGCTACTTGTTTTGGTTCATAGCCAGGTTTGACTTTAATTAAACCCAAACTAATACTACTGGACTGGCGGCGAGGAAATATCCGCAAAAAGTTTTGGTCGCTAGTCATCAAGCTACCATCTGCCCCAAAAGACGCACCAACTTGGAACAATCCACTAATTCTAATTGTGCGTCGTTCCATTTCTGTAGTGAGAATTTTACCTTGATCAATTTGGGCGATCGCTTTTTGATAATCACCTCTTGCACCACGGTCAAATAGTACGTTATCAGGTAAGGCGATGGTTTGTAATTGTTGGTTGACATCGGGTAAATCAAACACCGGCTTATTAGGATTAAACCCAATGACTAACACCCCCGTCTCACGGCGCGTTTGGGGATTCTTCCAAATACTGTTACTGAAATACATTGGTTCGGCTGACTCAACTCCTGGTACATCCATCGCTTGATACAAGCGTCGCCGCGAAAACGAAGACATACTTTGCAAGTTACGGGCTTGAGGACTCAGTAATACAATATCGGCTTTTAAACTGCGATGCAGTCTTGTATTACTGTCATACAATGCCCTCTCAAAGCCAAGCTGCATAAACATCAGCACATCCGCAAAGGCAATACCTGATAATGCTACTAACAGCCGACTTTTTTCATGACTCAGTTGCAGCCATCCCAAAGGTGTGCGTCGCTGAATGTGTTTGATTATTCCCATCATAAATTAAGTGCTGAGTAATAAGAGTTAAGTAATAAATTACCCTCCTGCCTCCTCAAATTTGAATCACCACTTTCACCTGCATATTGCTGAGGGTGGCTGCTTTTTGAGTAGATGTTTTATCGAGTCGGATATGTACTTCTACGATTCGGTTATCAATGTTACTCAGAGGATCAGTATTCACGAGATTTTGTCGCCGCACTTGTAAGCCTTTGCGTTCTACGGTTCCTTGCAATTCAATGGGTAGAAAATCACCAACGATTTGGACTTTTTGTCCTGGGCTGACTTTACCGATATCGCTTTCGTAAACTTCGGCGACGACATACATTTGGCTAGTTTGTCCAATATCCGCAATGCCATCATTACCAATTAATTCCCCTGGCTGGGCGTGAATTTCAATCACTTGACCATCTTGGAGCGATCGCACGTAAGCTTGTTGTAAATTTACCTTAGCCCGATTCATCGCTGCGATGGCGCGGTTGACTTCGGCTTGGGCGGCTTCTACATCGACTTGCGGCACTTCGGTAATTTGGTCTAATGTAGCTGCGGCTTCTTGAAGTTGCTGTTCACTCGCTGCTTGAATGCGTTTTAACTGAGCTTGGGCTTCCTGGAGGCTTTTTTGGGCTGTTTCTAAACTTAAACTTTTGCTATCCCGTTGGGAAACGGAAATTGCACCTTCTTTAAACAGAATTTGATAACGATTGTTTTCAATAACAGCGTTGGCGACTTCGGCTTGTAAGCGGGAAACAGTGGCGACTTGAGCAGCAATATCACCTTGACGTTCGGCTTGGAGGCGGGCAATTTTCGCAGTTTGGGCGGCAATTTCTCCGCGTTTTGCGCCTGTTTTGGTACGATTTAGGTTTGCTTGGGCAACTTTTACTTGTTCTTGTGCTTCTTTATATGCGGCTTCTAAGCGATCGCGATTATCTAAAATGGCAATTATTTGCCCTGCTTTTACCTTATCCCCTTCATTAATTAATAATTGTTCGACTCGACTAACTTCTGTTGATGTCGAGGCGGAGAGTTTTATCAGTTTTCCTTTTGGTTCAATTCGCCCTAAAGCTGTGACTGTTTTGATTTCTGGTAACAGCACAGATGAACTTTGCGCTTTTTGATTAGCAACTTCCCGAAATTTCAACACAGTAAAAATACTGCTGCCAATTACAGTTAAAGATACAATAGTCGCTATCAAAAAAGGTGGACGGAAAATTAACTGACGAGATATCGGTCTGCCTAGCTTTGAGTTCTGCACGATAGCATACCTTTGAAACCATTCCAATTGGTTGATTCAAATTCCGGTGGCAAAATAGAGTTTTGGTAAATGTCATAATCCAGTGATTGGATATTGAAAAGAATATAGAGGTGTAAAATCACACCTACACCCTCATACCCTTACACCCTTATCTATGTAAAACCTGATGTAGATGCTCAACGGTTATTCAAGAACAATGAAGCGGGAAATATAAAACTAAACCGTATAGTTATATAATTAGGATTATACTAAACCGAGTAGTTTAGTCAAGCGATCGCGAAAAAGTATTTACTATTTAAGAGCATTGCTAAACTTACTTCCGAATCAGGTGTTACAGCTACAGGACTTCAGCAGTGAGAGGAAAAATCAAGGGTGTGAGGGAGGGTGTAAGGGTGAAGGGGTGTATGTTAGGACTTACGCAAAAAAACGAAAAAATAAGGTTTTAGTAACGGGTGCAGGGGTATGAGAGTGTAAGGGTGAAAGTATTCAAAACCCTTACACCCCTTCATCCAACCTCCACAGACAATTTTGGTGCGTCAGTCCTGGGCTACAGAAAATCTTGAGAACGATTACAAAATCAGGAATATTGCAACATGGCACGCCCAAAAGCGGGAGAAATAGACCGTTCCAATTCCACAGAAAAAGTCGAAAAGATCCTCCAAGGGGCAATGCAGGAGTTTCTCGCCCACGGCTACGCGGCTACGAGTATGGATAAGGTAGCAGAAGCCGCCAACGTTTCAAAAGCCACGGTATACAGTCATTTTCAAGATAAAGAAGGTTTATTTCGGGCATTAATCGAAAAATTGGCAAGAAAGCGGTTTCATTCAATTTTAGGTACTCAACCCCTCCAAGGGGAACCTTATATTGTGCTGCGGCGGTTAGCCAAAACTGCTTTAGACCAAATGGTGAATGACCAAGAATATCAAGCATTTGAGAGGCTGTTAATGGGAGAGTCGGCGCGTTTCCCAGAATTGGCCCAGGTATTTATTGCGAGTATTGCCAAACCCGCAATTGAGACTATCAGTAAATATTTAGCGTCATGTTCGGAATTAAACATCCCTGACCCAGAAGCCACAGCCAGGATACTCATTGGTTCACTGGTGCATTTTGTGATGACCCAAGAGATTATGCACGGTAAGAATATTATGCCAATGGAGAGCGATCGCTTGATTGATGCCTTAACCCACCTCATTGTTAATTGCGCTGATTAACCGCTTGGATTTTCCATAAACCAAAAACTTGCTTTTTTCCTATATAAATAGGTTCTAGATTATAGTTAACACTCAAATATAGGCGTAAATTTCTTGATGGGTAGAACAAAAATAGATTGTCTTTTACTTGAGAAATGACCAAATTTTGAGGCTGAGTAGTTAGCTGAAAATTCACATCGGCATTGACTATATGAGTTAATCCTAAAATAGAGGGGAATTTAGCATCACTTACTAATAAAGGCTGAGAAGTTTGATTGATCACCTCAGCAACTTGATTTAATCTTAAATTATTTGCCGTACCTTTATTCCACCAAATATCAGCCGAAGAAATAATTACACCAGATATCACCCCACAGGAAATGATAAAAATCGTAATTAATCTCCAGATATTTTGCCATTTTATGCTTTGAATGGCGACTAACTTACTGGCTAAAAGATGGGCAACTGTTAATTGTATTCCTAAAAATGTTGGTATGAGATATCTCACAACTACTGAACGCCTCCCGCCAAAGATAACATCGGGAATTATTAAGCTTATGGCTGTTGTTAAAGTTAAAGTAAATATGAATAACCAAGTAGTTTTAGGCGTTGAACAATAGAGATAGTAAAGTCCATAACCAATCAAAACTATCAAGGCTAACGTAAATGGTATCAACCAAATTATTGTTTTAAATGGTGTATTTTCATTAATAATTACCCAATCAAGAAAAATTCGCGTGATATTTAGCAACCATCTCCCAATGAAGGCGGGTAAACTCGTCGCTTCTGTTATCCAATCTAACCTTTGAATTCTGCCAGAGATTTTACCTTGATAAATAACTATCAGCCAAGGAATAAAAGCGACAATAGCAGCTGTGACAGATAATAAATAAGCAATTAATGACGGAGTTTTTTTGAACCCATTAATACCTAATATATAAATACCATGACCAAGCACCACAAAAATTGAGAATAAAAATGTGTAAAAACTCAAAATTAGGGAAATTGTATAAATAACCCAACTAAGCAATGTTTTTTTTCTTAAAGCTAAGAGAATTGTGTAGTTAGCAATAATAATAGTTAACGTCCATAAACTATATTCTCTAGCTTCCTGAGCATATAATAAATGAAACGGCGATATGGCTATCAGTGAAACAGTTATCCATCTTGTTAAAGATGATGTAAATATTTCTCGGCATAAATAATATACGCTGACTAAAGAAAGCACACTAATAAGGGCAGATAAACTCCTAATTACAGCGACCGAATTACCAAACCAAGCTGACCAAAACCACGCCAAAATATAATACAGTGGTGGATGTTGAGAATCTTCTATAGCCAGCCGCGTAATTGCACTACTGACACCTTGGGCTGGATTTATTTGTTGATATTGTTTTAACATGCCAACATTAACAATTTCACCATGATAAAATTTGTCAACAATTTCTGTACTGGGATGACCAGAAAGCCATAATGAGGTATAAACTTCATCATTCCAATAAACTTTGCCATCAAGGTTAATAAACCGGAAATAAATTCCTAAAAACAAGATAGAAATAACAAGAACTTTTAGCCAGATATATTCTTGTTTGTAATGTAGAAGTTTCATGGTTAGAAAGATGAGAGAGTATTTACCAGGACTTACGCACCAAAATTGTTTGTGGGGATTGGGTGTATGGGTGAAAGGGTATGGGGTGTAAGGGTTTTGAATACTTACACCCTTACACCCTCATACCCCTGCACCCTGTTCTAAAACCTTATTTTTTCGTTTTTTTGCGTAAGTCCTATTTACAAAGTCAGGTTTTAGCTGAATGCACTGCCATAAAACCTAAATTTTACTCATCCGGTCGTCAGTACACTACCGGAGAAATACTCTCTCTGGTTGGATTTCTTCAGCTAACTATTGAAATTAAATTAGAAATAGTGATTTTTTATACATTTTTCTAGATAATTCAGTGCAGAGCAAGTGGTTCTGCTGGTGGAGATGCTGCAATTAACTGTATCTCTAATATTTAATTAACGTGGTGTGCAACTTTCTCTCAAACCTAACCCCTAACCCCTTCCCTACGTTCGCGCAGCGTGTCGCAGACAGGGAAGGGGGGCAAGATTCAAAGCCTCTCTCCTTGCAGGGGAGAGGTTTGGAGAGGGGTTTCAAGAATAAGTTGCACATCGCGTTAATTATGAGCCGTTACCAGCCATAAATGATGTAGGTTGATTCTTGAGGGCTGACGCAAGAAAACGAAAAATTGAGTCTTCAAGGTATTCCAAACCCTTAGACCCATCCCAAGCAACAATCTTCGTGTGTAAGTCCTGGAAGAAGAAAGCACAAATTTTGTGACCTCTATGCCAACAATTTAACCCCCAGATAGATAAAAATTTGTATGCTGAAGTTAACAGGTCTTAATAGTTCTTTTTAAAGATTGTGCAAGAAGATTTTAGATTAATCGTCGATTTAGTATTAGTTTTGGGAGTCGCAGCCTGTGGGGGGTTGTTGGCATCCCTTTTGAGACAACCAGTACTATTGGGGTATCTCATCGGCGGAATGGTTGTCGGGCCTGCGGGGCTAGGACTGATTAAAGAGGTTATTCAAGTAGAAACTTTGGCACAGTTCGGGGTAGCCTTCCTTTTATTTGCCTTGGGTGTGGAGTTTTCTTTTGCTGAATTAAAAAAAGTAAAAGCGATCGCTCTTGGTGGAGGTGGACTACAAATCGCCTTGACAATCTTAGTCACAGTGGTGGTGTGTGGCTTAACGGGTGCTTGGGGCAGTTTACCCGCTAAAGGTGTATTCCTGGGGTCAATTCTTTCTTTATCTTCTACCGCCGTTGTCCTCAAATGCTTGATGGAGCGCAACGAAACAGAAACGCCCCACGGACAGGTAATGCTGGGGATTTTGGTAGTACAGGACTTAGCTTTAGGGCTAATGCTGGCTGTTTTACCTGCGCTGCACGCACCAGCAGAAGTGATTGGTGTAGCTGTACTCACAGCCTTGGTACGGATTGGCTTATTTGCGGCTGGGGCAGTTGTGGCTGGTATTTGGCTGATACCGCCATTGTTGCGAATGTTAGCCCGTACGGAAAGCCGGGAATTATTTTTACTCGGTGTAGTGGCTTTGTGTTTAGGTATTGCCCTACTTACAGAATATTTGGGCTTATCAATTGAAATGGGGGCGTTTGTCGCCGGCTTGATGATTTCTGAGGTGGAATACGCCGACCAAACCTTAACTTATGTAGAACCGCTACGAGATATTTTTGCTAGTTTGTTCTTCGCCGCCATTGGGATGTTGATTGACCCGGTGTTTTTGTGGAACAATCTGGAATTAATTTTAGGGTTAGTGGCGTTGGTGTTTGTGGGCAAGTTTTTGATTATTACGCCCTTAGTGAAACTCTTCCGCTACCCGTTGAAAACAGCTTTAATTGCTGGGTTTGGACTGGCACAAATTGGGGAATTTTCCTTTGTGTTGGCTAGTGAAGGTCAAGCATTAGGGTTGGTATCTCGACGTATATATTTACTCATTTTAGGAACTACAGCCGTTACCCTGATATTGACTCCTTTTGTGCTGCGGCTATTACCATTTTTGTTTAACTTTGCCGAATCGATGCCTTGGCTGAAACCTTATTTAGCAGGAGAAGGTGAAGCCAGAGACGTATCGGAAGAATTACCTGTAAAAGACCATATAGTTGTTTGTGGTTATGGGCGGGTAGGTAAAAATTTGGTGAAGTTATTGCAACAGCATGACTTACCTGTGGTAGTCATTGACCAATCCGAAAGCCGGATTCAGCAGTTACGAGATGCGGGTGTGGCTTATGTTTATGGTAACTGTGTGAGTTTTCACGTTTTGGAAACCGCAGGCGTAAACCATGCGAAAGGAATGGCGATCGCACTTCCTGACCCTATGAGTACTCGTCTGTGTTTAAAACGCGCTTTAGAATTACATCCAGAATTAAATTTGGTTGTTCGCGCCACCCAAGACAAAAATATTGAGGTGCTTTATCAATTAGGGGCGCGGGAAGTTGTTCAACCAGAATTTGAAGCAAGCTTAGAAATGGCAACTTATTTATTAAACGATCTAGGCTTCTCACAATTTATCGTCCAGCGAGAAATGCAGCAAATCCGCAACGATCATTACTTGGATCTGCGCCCAGAACGTTCTGCTTCTGAGGTTTCCCGCGATTTAGACCAAGCAACCCGCGACTTAAATCGGCGCTGGTATCCCTTACCTGCAACTTCACCTCTCATTGGTATGAGTTTAGAAGAAGCGGATATGCGTTACTTAACAGGGGTCAGCTTGATGGCGATTCGCCGCGCTAATGGCACAGAAATCGACTATCCCAACAATCTCACAAAATTAGAGGAAGGCGATCGCTTATTAGTGGTTGGCGAATCAGAAGAACTAGCAGCCTTAGAAGAATTTGCCCAAGGTAAAATAGCTGTTCCCGGAGAAAATAGTGCTTGTCAATGGATAGCAGTCGAGGCTGATTCTCTCGTTGAGAATAAAACCCTGGCTGACTTAAAAAATCACGAAAAACCATTACAAATCCAAGCACTGCGACGAGATGGTAAGTTTATTCGCCGCCCTGATGAAAAAACAGAACTGAAAGTTGGCGACCAAGTATTATTATGTGGTAGCTTACCCAGTCTGAATCAACTACAATCTTTATTCACCACAGCCAACAAAATACCTTTGTCTATCCCCATAGCCAAAGCGAGTGAAGCACAAACCATCAAAGAGTTTCTGTCTTGAAAGTGCTGAGTTTTGAGTGCTGAGTGCTGAGTGCTGAGTGCTGAGTGCTGAGTGCTGAGTAAAAATACTAGCCTCTAACCTCTAGTCTCTAGCCCCTAATTAACCCTTGGGTTGAAGATAGACGATCGCTTGTTTCCAAATAGTTGTTTGCTGGCTGTTTTCATTGGCAATACAAACACAACCGTGGTCTTGCCATAAAATCTTACCTGTCAACAGGTCGCCTGTGACTAGTTTGAACTCAACTACTGCGGCTTGTTTAATCAGGTTCTGCACTTGGCGAATGCTTGGCAGTGACGTATCAAAATCAGTTGTCGCCATGTTTGGTGATGGTTTATGCACAATCGAAAATTTTCTCAGTAAGGAGTTGCAAATTATGAACTATCAGTTATGAAGGACAAAATTTCATATTTCATACCTCATACTTTATACTTCATACTTTCCTAATCATTGATAATTCATCATTGGCAAAATGGCAATTGAATTTACTAAGTATCACGGTCTAGGCAACGACTTCATTTTAATTGACAATCGCGGAGCAGCCACGCCAGTTCTCACACCAGAGAAAGCCGTTGAGTGGTGCGATCGCCACTTTGGTATCGGTGCAGATGGTGTAATTTTCGCCTTACCAGGAAAAAACGGTACTGATTACACCATGCGGATTTTTAATTCTGATGGTTCAGAGCCAGAAATGTGTGGTAATGGGATTCGCTGTTTAGCGGCATTTCTCGCCGATTTAGAAGGTATATCCCGCACTCAAGATAAATATCGCATTCATACCTTGGCGGGGACAATTACACCCCAACTAACACCGGATGGTCAAATCAAGGTGGATATGGGTTTACCACATTTACTAGCTGGCGAAATTCCGACTACCCTGGGTGTGGCTGATGCCAAAGTGATTAATCAACCCCTAGAAGTCGCTGGACAAACTTGGGAAGTAACCTGTGTGAGTATGGGGAATCCCCACTGCATCACTTTTGTGGAAGATGTCGCCGCCATTCCCTTAGAAACCATCGGCCCAAAGTTTGAACATCACCCAGTGTTTCCCCAAAGAACCAACACCGAATTTATTCAAGTGGTAAGTCGTGACTACCTAAAAATGCGGGTATGGGAAAGAGGCGCAGGAATTACATTGGCTTGTGGTACAGGTGCTTGTGCTTCTTTAGTGGCTGGTGTGTTAACTGGAAAATGCGATCGCGCCGCGACTGTAGAATTACCAGGAGGTTGCTTAGAAATTGAATGGTCAGAAATTGACGAACGAATTTATATGACTGGCCCCGCCGAACGAGTGTTTAAGGGTACTGCTTGAAGCAGCCAGAGGAGACTGGGTATGTATGGGGGTGTACTTCGACTGCGGGTTGGTGAGCGTAGTCGAACTACTACCTCCTTCCATACTCAGCACTCAGCACTCAGCACTCAGCACTCAGCACTTTCAACTAGCACTCCTCATTGCTTGGCTACTTTCATAGACAAACTAATCCGTTTTAATTTCTCGTTCACTTCCAAGACTCTCACTTTGACAACTTGTCCCACCTTGACGATTTGTTTGGGATCTTCCACAAATCTATCGGCAAGTTGGGAAATATGTACTAAACCATCTTGATGTACGCCAATATCGACAAATGCACCAAAATTGGCAACATTTGTGACTATTCCTTCTAATTCCATCCCTATTTGTAAATCTCTAATTTCTTTGATGCCTTCTTTAAAGGTGGCATATTTAAATTCGGCGCGGGGGTCTCGTCCTGGTTTTTCGAGTTCGCTGAGAATATCCCGTAATGTCGGTTCACCAATGGTATCGGTGACATATTTTTTCAGATCGAGTTTTTTGAGTTTTTCCGCAATTTGACTGACTTGATTTAATTTAACGTTGAGGTCAGATGCGATCGCTTCTACAACTGAGTAACTTTCAGGATGCACAGCCGTATTATCTAAAGGATGATCACCATTGCGAATCCGCAAAAATCCGGCGGCTTGTTCAAAAGCTTTCGGCCCTAATTTCGGGACTTTCAAAAGTTGGCGGCGATTTTTAAAGGCACCATTTTGATTGCGATAGGTGACAATATTGTTGGCAACTGCGGCTGTAATCCCAGACACAAAAGTTAAAAGTTCTTTAGAAGCTGTATTTAAATCTACACCCACAAAGTTGACGCAGCTTTCTACAGTTTCATCCAGTTTCTTTCTCAACAGCTTCTGATCAACATCGTGCTGATATTGTCCCACACCAATAGATTTGGGATCTATTTTGACTAATTCTGCCAAAGGGTCTTGCAAACGGCGACCAATACTAATTGCACCCCGCACTGTTACATCTAAATCAGGAAATTCTTCTAACGCTACTTTGCTGGCAGAATATATTGATGCACCAGATTCATTCACCATTACTTTAATTGGTTGATGGTCGAGAGTTTGTAATACTTGGATGACAAACTCATCAGTTTCCCGCGAAGCTGTCCCGTTACCAATCGCAATTAGCTCAATTTGATATTTTTCAAGCAAATTTTTAATTGTTTGTGCTGCTTTTGTGCGTTGTTCTGCTGCTTGGTGGGGGAAAACTGCCTGATACTCTAAAAATTTGCCTGTTTCATCTAAAACAGCTACTTTACATCCAGTTCTAAATCCCGGATCTATCGCTAAAGTCGGTTTCATCCCCGCCGGTGCAGACAGCAATAACTCCCGCAAATTAGCCTCAAAGGTTTTGATCGATTCTATGTCTGCATAATCTTTTTTGGTAGAAATTACTTCTGCCGTCAGAGAGGTTTTCATCAGCCGGTTAAACGCATCTTTCAGCATCGTCTGATAAAAATCTCGAATATCTCTGACTTTGGTGCGAATTACTTGAGATTCGAGATAACCAAGCACATAATCTTCATCAAAATTAATATCAAAGCTTAATATTCCCTCCGCTTCACCCCGACACAATGCCAACATATTGTGGGGAGCAATATTTTTGACTTTGATTTGATAATTGCGGTACATCTCAAATTTAGTTGTACCTTCAGGATGATCATCTTTAATCCGAGAAACAAAAACTCCAGCCTCTAGGAGATAATCACGCAAATAAGCACGCAGTTCTGCTGTTTCGGCGACTGCTTCAGCAAGGATGTCGGCTGCACCTTTTAGCGCCTCATCTGCGGTTTTTACACCTTTCTCTTCAGAAATATACTTGCTTGCTTCTGCTGCTAAAGATGCAGCTACACCATTTTTAATATTGAGAGATTGAATAAACTCAGCTAAAGGTTCTAATCCTTTTTCTTTGGCAATGGTGGCACGGGTGCGGCGCTTTGGTCGATATGGTAAGTATAAATCCTCAAGTTCTGTTTTTTGTTGACAAGAGATAATTTGCGCTTTTAACTCATCAGTGAGTTTACCTTGTTCGGCGATCGCATTTAAAATTACAGATTTTCTTGCCTCTAATTCTGTTAAGTAATTGTACTTATCAAACAAATCGCGCAATTGCACTTCATTCATTTCACCAGTGCGCTCTTTGCGGTACCGTGCAATAAACGGAATCGTTGCACCCTCCGCCAAAAGTTCCAGCGCGTTCTGCACCTGATAAGGTTTAAGCTCTAGTTCAGCTGCTAAGAGTTGAGGAATGTTCAGCATTGGGTATCTAAGGGAAAAACGTTACTTCTAAAGGTAATATCCTAGATAGATATTATAGTGACAGCACTGAGTGTTAAACTTATTTACTAGACAATTACGGAATCTTGATTTGCTGACTGTTTCTTTATTTAGAGTATTGTGAAGAAAACATCTTTAGATGTAAGATTGACAGCAATCATTATGAATAAAACTTTAAATTAAAATTTCTTAATCCTTGGCATCTTAAATTTTAGGAGAAGAATTGCAATGCCTTTGATTTTTTTAATCCCTTTATTCACTGGTTTAGCAACTGGTTACTTATCAAAAAAATGTAGCGATGAACTAGCTTACTTAACTGGCGTGTTTACTATTATCAGCCTAGTAGTCAGTCTAGTCTTAGCACCTTGGCAAATCCAGCTATTACTGTTGGTAGTTGTATTTGTCAGCACTAATAAACTTTTACGAGATAACGATAAAAATTATACGCAGGTCAGTAAGAAATAAGTAGAAATCGTTAAGTAATCGGAAGATGCGATCGCTACTAGGTTCATTGATGTTTGCATAGATGTTTTATGTATACATCAAGAGTATAGTCTGCGATCGCTTTCTACAACAGCAACATTCAACTTTACAAAAAAAATTAATTAATCCTTGGCTAACTGCAAACTACGATTTACGTGGGACGCAATCACTTTATTACAGTATGCAGAGAATTTAACGCCTAAATTTTCTCTGCTTTGTTAACTGTTACTAACCACACCCAGTATATTCAACGGTAAAATCCTTAAATAATCTAAAGCTTGCTCTATCACAGAAGCATCCGTTTTACCTACCCTCACCACCATCAAAACCCCATCTGTATAAGGTGACAGTACACTAACATCAGACAGCCCAAAAAAGTGAGGCGCATCATAAATAACTAAATCATAATCATCCTGAAAATCTGCCATTAATTGCTTCATTTTTTCAGAAGCCAGTAATTTAATTGGATCATCAGGTGCGGGGCCAGCCGTGATCAAAGATAATTGCTCCATAGAAGGTAATTTATGAATGACTTCACTGACTGGTAAATTTGTGGATAGTAGACTACTTAATCCCCATAAATTCTTTAAATTAGCTAGGTTGTGAACCATCGGTTGGCGAAGGTTGGCATCTACTAGTAGTACTCGTAGCCCCATTGCTGTAGCTGTTTGAGCTAGATAAAAAGCAACGATGGATTTTCCATCACCAGGCGTAACTGAACTAACAACCAAAGAACGTACTTGAGAATCAGGTTTAATTTGTTGAATATTTGTATATAGGAATCTTAACGCATCTAAAAATTCAGTTGAATAACTGCTATATTCCTGAGCAATTGAAATATCTGTATCTTGACTACCTTCTAGTAAAGAATTAAATATCTTAATCGGAAAAAACTTTGATTTGGAAGTTCGAGATTGAAGGGCTTTAACTTCATTATCAAAAGGCACATTTCCCAATAAGGGAAAATTGATTTTCTTTTTCAGCTTGATCACACTATGGTAAGAGTTATCTATTTTTTCTAGTAATAAAGCAACTCCAATACCTGCTGCTAGACTTATAAAAAAGCCTATAATTAAATTTCTGACTCGACTAGAAGCAGTTACAAGTGATGGCTGAAGAGGCGGTTGGATTAACTGCCATCCTAATTCTGTTTGAGATATTTGAATTTCCAAATTCTCGCGGGTTGATAGAAAACGATTCAAACTCTCATTCGCAAACTGTAATTTGCGTTGTATCTCCGTATATCTCCGTGCTAAAATTGGCACTTGCTTACGTTGTTGTGCTACCTGTGTTTCGAGTTTGGCAATTTCGTTGCTTTGTAAATCCAAAGATTGAAGCTGAGTTTTTAACTCGGCTTCTCTTACGCTTAAAAAGCGTTGTCCTTCTTGTTGCAATACTGGTATCAAACTATCTCTTTTTTCTTTCAGAGTTTGCAGTTTTGGGTTAGCATCTTGCAAAATGGTTGACTCTGTAGCAATTTGGGAGTTTAACTCCGTTACCTGATCTAAAAGTTTTTGATATAAAGAAGCAGTATTGAGTACTGTTGTTTTTCCATTGTCTGACTGGAGATGACTTAATTGATTACGGACTTGTGTCAACTGTAGATTAATATTCTGCCGCGCCTCAGCTAGAGAATTAGCTTGTTTATCCAGCAAATCTCCTTGATTATCTGGATTGTTAAAATTGTATCTTTGACGAAAAATTTGCAGTTCTTGTTGAATTTGATTAACTCGGCTTTGTATTGATGGCAACTGTTTATCAATAAATTGCAGCCCTTGACGCAATTTGGTTTGTCGTCTTTTTTGGCTATATTCTATATAGTCTTTTGAAATTACATCTAATATTGCTTTAACTTGATTTGGGTCTTCCGCTCGATAGCGAACGTCTATAATCTTGGTTTCACCTAACCGATTAATCGTCAACGCTTGTAGCAAAGATTTATAAGTGAGATTTGGATAAGAAACTCGCAACTGCTCAAGAATATTAGTCATCAATTCAGGACTTTTGAGGACTAATATTTGGCTATCGTAGTCGAGGGTTGAAGTTTTAGGATTATTATCTTGAACAATATTTACTGGTTCATTATCATTGTTAATCGGTTCCACTAACATTAAAAAGTTACTTTCATATTCTCTTGGCTGCTTACTGAGCATGACATTCACAACCACAAAAGTCATGACAGCCATCGATACTCCCACTATAACTAGCGATCGCCGTTTTAATACGTTGAGCCAGTCCTTGATACTAAAATTTTCTTCTTCTTCTTCACCCCAGTTAACAGGCATTGCTTGTGGTTGCGGTGATAATGGCTTATATTTGCCATTTTGTTCAGCGTTTAAGCTGGGATATGATTGTTCACTCATTTTCGTCACTTAAATTATGTTTTAATTATTTTTAAGAATAATGATGAACATTGCAGTATAATATTGTTTCTGTCTCTGTAACACACATAAGTAAATCTGTGTTCACCATTAATTATTTAGTAGTTAGCTATTGAATCATAGATAAATACTTGTCCAAATAAAAAAGTAGTGTATTATACGTTTTGCTTTGATCAGTATTGTGGTAATCGATAAAATCCCATATAGAGTATCTACACAGATTCTAATTGATACAACACATCTGTATTATAAAGATTTAATTATTCTATATGTAGATACCTTGATACGCGCGTAACTCAGAGATTAGCTCAACATCAATTACTCTGATTCCGAGACAAAATATTTGGACGGTACTGAAGGGATAAGCTTTACATCAATTGCCTCCCCATCACTGGTACGATGACGAAGCAAATTAAGTACTACCACAATTTCAATAATAAATAAGTTCATATAGGAATACGGTTTGATTCCTGAATCTAGTTGTGTGGTGCGCGTTCGCAAAGCGTCTCGCAGAGAAGCGAAGCGCAAGCACGATACGTAGGGAGTAGGGAATGGGGAGTAGGGAGTAGGAAAGAAGCCTGCTCTGGGTGTACTGATTTTTTTCCCAAATCAAATATGAGTCCTAAAGTCTGGTTTGAATCGCTAACACTCAACTAGTCACCCCAATGTTAATTATACTACTAAGGGGTTTAGGCTGTATAATCAACCTCCCTACAGAATCAACTATTTACCTGCTACTTAAGCTGGTTTGGTAGCTATTTTTGGATTCTGTAATATTTACTTCATATAAAGTTTAATACAAAGCTAAAACAGCCTTTTATGAAGAAACATCTGAAAAATCTTCTGAGAAAATGAACTTTCTATGAAGGATACCAGTTACCTTTAAAACATGGTATCTTATATTTCGTGATCACACTTACGTAAACTAAAGATATTTGGATTTCAATTAGGAGGAAAACCAATACTTAAGAGAAATTTATTAAGTAGTAAAAGTAAGTAATTACAAGAAAAAGCAAAAAATCATAAAAGAGGGTGACATCCATTTAATTATTGTAAGATTGCATACTTTTTAAGAAGTAGTAGTATATTGAAAAATAGTGGTGATTTTTATGTAGCTTAAAACAGCTAACAAATGAAATAGTAGTCACTTTCACATAGTAGAATGCTTGACTGGCGATCAACATAAATCCTTTATCTGGCAAATAGTGACGGTTATTCTTGCTTTTTATTGCTTCTATGTGTTCCCAATTTCGAGAAAAGTATTGAACTCAGAACTATAGCTAGATAGCCTAAATAAACTAAAAAATATTAGGTGAATCACAGAGGATACTAGTTGCAAATCAAAGATCCTCTATGAACCTGGAAAAAAATCATCAGTCAATCAATACCGTAGCCAATTTACGAGGGTTCAACACCTGTAGAAACGGGATGAATACGTCCTAAAGAAGTAAGCTTGGCAAAAATCTGACTTAATAAAATAGGCTCAGGCATTTCA
>NZ_JACJSE010000047.1 GCF_014698045.1 Aulosira sp. FACHB-615 | reverse complement strand
CCCCTGTCAATCCTGCGGATTGAATTAGTTGTTGGTCAATTCGTCGCCGCCCAAAAATTCATCCCACACTGCCCTTTGGGTCAGATGTGGGGCTTCTTTTTGTTTAAGCTAAAAGCAGAAATTTGCTAAAGTCCCTTGCTTCCCTGGGTTCAATGTGTGATACTCTTAATCCAAGATAAAGTACGGTAAATCGATAAAGTTACCGAGTTAAAAAGGATAGGATTCATGCAGCTACTCTGGTTCATCCCTACCCACGGCGATGGGCGCTACTTAGGAACAGCAACAGGCGGTAGAACTGTTAGCTTTCAATATTTTCGGCAAATTGCACAGGCAGTGGATGACCTGGGTTACACAGGGGCTTTATTACCTACGGGTAGGTCTTGCGAAGATGCCTGGGTTGTGGCATCAACTCTAGTATCATTAACTCAACGGATGCGTTTTTTGGTGGCGATACGTCCGGGTTTGATGTCGCCAACGTTAGCCGCGAGGATGGCGGCGACGTTTGACCGCCTGTCTGGGGGGAGGTTGTTGATTAATGTCGTGACGGGTGGTGATCCGGTGGAGGCGGCTGGAGATGGCTTGCATTTGGATCACGATGAGCGTTATGAATTAACAGATGAATTTTTGACGGTATGGCGATCGCTTGTTAGTAGCGAAACAGTTGACCTCAAAGGTGAGTATCTAGATATTCAAGGCGGCAAAATTGTGTTTCCGCCTGTACAGCAACCCTATCCGCCGTTATGGTTTGGTGGTTCCTCAGCCATTGCCCAAAAAATCGCCGCCAAGCACGTAGATGTTTATTTAACTTGGGGTGAACCACCAGCGCAAGTTGCTGAGAAAATTGCCGCAGTTCGCAAACTTGCAGAGATTGAAGGTAGAACTTTACGGTTTGGCATTCGGCTGCACGTTATTGTGCGGGAAACTGAAACTGAAGCTTGGGACGCAGCTAATCAATTGATTCGCTATGTGGATGATGAAGCGATCGCCAAAGCCCAAAAAGTTTATGCGCGGATGGATTCGGAAGGGCAACGCCGCATGAGTCAGCTACACAAAGGTAGCCGCGAAACACTCGAAATTAGTCCAAATTTGTGGGCGGGTGTGGGTTTAGTGCGCGGTGGGGCAGGTACAGCACTGGTAGGTGATCCCGATACAGTCGCCGCCAGAATGCAGGAATATGCAGACTTGGGAATTGAAACCTTTATTCTTTCTGGCTATCCCCATTTAGAAGAAGCTTATCGCGTTGCAGAATTATTATTCCCCCGTTTGCCGTTAGAAAACTTGCCCAAAGTTGAAGAACAACACATCATCAGTCCCTTTGGCGAGATTGTTGCTAATGAAGAATTTCTGAAGCAGCAGCCTCAGCACAAAGCTGCGTCCATATCCTAAAAAGTCAAGGAATGGGAGATTAGCCGCTATGTTACATCAACAAATTGACGAACAAATTGCCCAAAAAGAAGCTTGGTCATTGCGGCGACAGTTAGGCATACCCAACAATAAACGCTTGTGGGTACTAGCCTGCATGGACGAACGTTTACCAGTAGAAAAAGCTTTAGGAATTGGCGAAGGCGATGCACATATTTTTCGTAACGCTGGCGGGTTAGTTACAGATGATGCCATTCGGTCGGCGATGTTAACCACACAGTTTTTTAACACCAAAGAAATTATTGTGATTAACCATACCGAGTGCGGCATGATGAGTGCTTCTGGAGACTTTCTGAGTGAAGTGTTACGCAGCCGAGGGATTGATGTAGATGCAGTTGCAGTTGATCCCGCCTTACCAGAGTTGAAACTACCCAAAGGTGTGTTTTCCAAATGGATTAAAACCTTTACCGATGTGGACGAAATCTGCAAACAGCAGGTGGAATTGTTACGTCAATCTCCGTTGATTCCCGATGATGTGGTGATTCATGGCTACATCTGGGAAGTTGAGACTATGAGTTTACGCCGCCCCTACGAACGTTTAAGTGAGAAGGTCAACACAGCCGAGGCTATGCAGACCAAGACAAAATCACCGTGAATTAATTGTATAAATTAGGAGTGTATTTACATGACTCGGATTTTAGCGATCGCTGGTAGTCCTTCCCATCCTTCCAGAACCTACGGAATTTTGGAATATGCTGCCAAACTATTAGAAAAAGAAGGTCTACACATAGATATTATTTCTGTGCGCGATTTACCTGCGGAAGATTTAGTCTTTGGCAAGTATGACAGCCCCGCCTTAGAACAACCCAAAGCTTTATTAGCCCAAGCCGACGGCGTAATTATTGCCACCCCAATCTACAAAGCTGCTTATACAGGCATACTCAAAGCATTTTTAGACTTACTCCCACAAAAATCATTGACTGGCAAAGTCGTGTTACCCTTAGCAACTGGCGGCACAATTGCCCATTTGTTAGCCATTGAATATGCCCTGAAACCCATCTTAGGCGAGTTAGGCGCACGGCATATTCTCGCCACCGTGTATGCAGTTGACAAACAAATTCAAAAGCAACCTGATGATAGCGTCCTGCTAGATGAGGAACTGGAACAACGGCTAAAAGACGTGCTGCAAGAGTTCGCCAAGGCTGTGAAATTCTCCGCGATTGAATCTCCACAACTAGCACACGCTAACTAATACACAAGTTTATACCTCCGCTTACTTGCTACAGATGGGTAAATTTTATCCATCTGTTTACTTTTGACTTTTGATTTTTTACTTTTGACTTCTCCGGCTTTGCCGGAGTGCCTCTTGCTATAACTTTAAAATTACCCGTGCCAAATTGAAATAAATCAAGACCCCTAAGACATCGACGGCTGTGGTGATAAATGGTGCAGACATCAAAGCTGGGTCTAAACGTAACATCCGAAATAAAAATGGCAGTGTGGAACCAGAAACCGAAGCTAAAACCGAAATCGCCACTAAACTAGTACCGACGGCGATCGCAACTTCAATTCTGCCTTGTAAAAAATATGCCCAAATTGTAGCGATAATCCCCAGCATACCACCCAAGAGTAAACCAGCGATCGCTTCTCTGCCAATTACTTGCCATGTGCCGAGTGAGCGAATTTCTTCAGTATTCATCCCCCGAATTACTACTGTCGAAGATTGAGCGCCAACGTTACCGCCTGTTCCTGTTAATAACGGAATAAATGCTGTTAGCGTAACTACTTTGGTTAAAATATCTTCTTGGGATTTAATAATTGTGCCTGTAACAGTATTAGTAATTAATAAAACAAATAACCATACGACTCGTTTACGAGCAACTTCCATCAAGTTCATCTGGAAATAATTATCGCCACTCGACTGTACACCACCACCTAACGCATAAATATCTTTGGTGGTTTCTTCTTGTAAAATATCAATTACATCATCAACCGTAACAATACCAACTAAAAGCTGTTGTTTATCTACCACAGGTACAGCTAAAAAGTCATATCTTTGGATAACTCTTGCTACTTCTTCTTGGTCTGTATCTGTGCGAACGAATATCACATCACGGGTCATGATTTCCCCAATGATTTGTTCTGGTTGAGATGTTACTAAATCTCGCAAAGATACAATCCCTGTCAAGCGTCTTTCTGCATCTGTGACGTAGAGATAGTAAATTATTTCGCTGGCATTAGCTAAACGGCGAATCCGTTCTAGAGCCTGAGTAACTGTAATATTTTCCTTGAGAGAAATAAACTCTAAAGTCATAATTCGTCCGGCTGTATTAGGTTCATAACCTAACAGCAAAGCCGTAGCTTGACGTTCTACCGGACTTAATTGTTCTAGTAAACGGTTGACAACTTTGGCAGGTAATTCATCAAATAATCTTGCTCTGTCATCCGAAGACATTTGATCGACAATATCACGAACTTCTTGACTTTTTAATTCTTCAATTAATCGTTCTTGTACACTATAGTCAAGATACTCGTAAACTGCGATCGCTTCATCTTTAGAAAGTAAACGAAAAGCTAAAGCGTGCATCGCTTCCGGTAAACCTTCAATTGCTTCAGCAATATCCGCAGGTTGTACGGGTACAAGAATTGATTTTGCCGCTTGTAAATCTGCTGCTTCTAACAGCATTTGCAGTTGAGTTCTGACTAAATCTCGCAATTCTCTACGGGACACATCCTGGAACGGAGAATTTAAGTTGTTTGTCTCAGTCAATTTCCACTTTCCTCAGCCAGTTTTAATAAGGTTGCTGCCCCTAGTCTATGAGACAATGCCGGAAGATGAAACCTTAAATGATGTAACTTTTTTTACTTTAAATCAACTTTTCTCAAATTTTTCCTATTAACGTAGCAAATAGACTGTTAATTCATGCTCGAAACTTAGTCAAGAAGGGGAGTGTGGGAGGTGTGGGAGGTGTGGGAGGTGTGGGAAGGGTGGGGAGTGTGGCTGACAGGTGTAGGTTTTTTACGTTATGCCCCAAAAACCTTGATTTAGGGTGTAGGGGTGTAAGGGTGTGAGGGGGGTGGAACTCTGATTAAATCGTGATTTTTAGAGTCGCTACTCATCACTCTGTTAAAAACCTACACTTGTGAGGGGGAGTGTGGGGGGTCTGACAGGTGTAGGTTTTTTACAAAGTGGCTAAAACTATGATGATTACGTGGTCAATATGTCGGATTATGAACCTTGTTTTTCTGTGTTGTGTATGAATCCGTAATTTTTGACCTGATGCTGAAACGACGACTTAAGTGTTCCAGCAATTGGACAATCGAATCTTAAATTTTTGAGTGAGTTCAAAACGCTGATTTTCAAGTATGGACTCATGCTTATGTAAAAAACCTACACCTGTCAGGTGTGGGGGGTGTGGGAAGATGAAGAAAGGAGCAGTCGAAATTAAAGAAGATGGAAGAAAAAGGGAAAAAGTATTTTAGAAATCATGAGGATTTAGCCATTTATCAATTAGCATTTGAGACAGCAATGCTAATTTTTGAATATTCTAAAAAGTTCCCAGTTGAAGAAAAATATTCATTAACTGACCAAATTCGTCGCTCCTCTCGCTCTGTCTGTGCAAATATGGCAGAGGCTTGGAGAAAACGGCGATATAAAGCCGCTTTTGTCGCTAAACTCAATGATTGTGAAGCAGAGGCAGCAGAAACTCAAGTTTGGTTAAAGTTTGCTGTGAAATGTCAATATCTTACCGTTGAACAAGGAAGAGAACTCTACGCTCCTTACAATCAAGTCCTTAGTGGGTTAGTCAAGATGATTACCCATCCAGATGATTGGTTACTTGACTAAATTCCCATACCTCCCACACCTCCCACACCTCCCACACTCCCCACACCCCCCACACTCCCCACACCCAATCTCACCAGTACTATTAGTCTGCCATCTCTCAAGAGAAGGAATTACTAATCTATCTAGAACAAGTTTTGAAAACTTCGGCAAAACAACTATGGTGTTTTCGGGTAATAATAAACTTTGTTACTCGATAGCGTTGCTGGTAACGGAAATGACGCGCCCTCCCAACTCAGAGAATGATCAGGAGCCAATTAACCGTCGTTTATATCTCCTACTTTTCAGTCGTAGTAGTTTAGTTATAGGAATTTTCTTGCTTGCTGGTATTGCATCAGGAATTTGGTGGGCAAGAAATTATGTGTATAACGATTTAGCGCCGTTAGTAGAGACAAATCTAGAACAATTACTAGGGCGACCAATTAATCTAGGGCAAGTGGAGTCTTTTTCACTTTCGAGCCTGAGATTTAGTTCTTTATCCATACCTGCAACACCTACTGATGCTGACCAAGTAACAGCAAAGGCTGTTGAGGTGCAGTTTGCGCTGTTACCAGTCATTTTCAGCCGCACACTACCGTTAAATGTCACCTTGGTGCAGCCGCGTGTGTTTATTCAACAAGATCAAGATGGTCGTTGGGTGACAGCAGAGGTGAACAGTGGCGAAGGTAAAGGAATTATTCAAACGCAATTACAAACACTGCAAATTGTTGATGGCAGTGTAGAACTTTTACCAGCCCCTGCACCAACTAAACCAAAAGGTTCTGTAATAATTAATCAATTCGCTGGTGGGGCGCGATTTGCACCAAATAATACAGAGATTGGTTACGAAATTAATGGTCAATTTGCTAGAGGTGGTGCGGTTAAAATTACTGGGTCAACACAACCAAAAGCACAAAAAACTAATCTACAGGTTGTCGCCCAAAGTTTACTAGCATCTGATGTTAGTCGATTAATTCAGTTACCCATTGTTTTGCAAGCAGGAAGAGTTAGTGCTGACTTGGGTGTGCAGATTCCTGCAAATGCGTCAGAGATAGCGATTACCGGGACAGCTACTTCGTATCAAGTCACAGCCCAAATTCAAAATATACCCCAACGCTTCATTAATTCTAACGGTAGATTAGTATTTCAAGGTCAGGCGATCGCATTAGATAATCTCACCACAAATTTGGGCAAAGTTCCTCTTCTGGCCAATGGTACAGTCAATCTCAAAACAGGTTTTGACCTTTCCGCCCAGGTAAAATCAGTCAGTGCGAAAAATCTTTTAGATACCTTCAACGTTAAATCTCCCGTCGTCGCCACTGGGGAAGTTCAAGCCAAGGTCAAGGTGCAAGGTTCTCTGCAACAGCCAGTTCTTAGCGGTACAGTCAGCAACACCAAACCTCTGCAAGTTGACCGGGTGCAGTTCCAAGCTGTTAATACTGACTTTCGCCTCAATGTCAATAAAAATGCTTCTCAAATTACCATCTCAAATCTTAAACTTGTCCCCGCCGCAGGTGGAATCATTACAGGTGGTGGTCAAGCAATATTAGGGGGTCGAGTAAAATTTGACCTACAAGCCGAAGGTATTTCAGGAGATATACTGGCGCAGAGATACGGGATTACACCACCAATTAGCATCGGTAATGTCTCAGCTAATACACAAATTACTGGTTCTCTAGGCAGACAACCTTTAACCCTCAACATTGCCAGAGTTTTGGTGCAACCACCAGCCGGAGGGCAAATTGTCGGCGGTGGTCAAGTGCAACTAGCGCCCCAAGGTAGAGTATTGTTGAATGTTCTCGCCCAAAATTTGCCAGGGGATGTCATCGCCAAAACCAACAACTCTGCATCTAGCATCAAAGTCGGGAATGTCTCAGCCAATGCTAGGGTGTTTGGCTATCTGGGGAATTTGCGGACGGTCGCCCAAGTACAAGCGCCGAATGCTACCTACCCAACCATCGGTGCAGCAGTAATTGAGCAACAAGGGCAGAATCTTGTTTTGCCAACGGCTGTGTTTGATGTAGCAGGTAATACCATCACTGCTAAGGGGCGGGTTTCCCAAAACCGTTGGCAAGCTGTTGTTAATACCGAAAAAGTTCAGTTAAGCCGATTTAAAGAAATTCCCGCCCAATTCCAAGGTGTATTAACGAGTGCATCGGTGAGTTTGTCGGGTAGTACGAAATCTTTTCAAGCCACAGGGGAAGCAAATCTCAACCTGGCGGGGGGTAGAGTCAATATCAGGGATATTAACTTGAATAATAGTCGCTGGCAAGCAGTGGCGAATGCTTCCCAAATTCAACTCAGCCGTTTTTCCCAGATTCCCGCCCAATTTCAGGGAGTATTAACTAGTGCTTCTGTGAATTTATCAGGCAGCACGAAATCTTTCCAACCAGAAAATATTCAAGCTTCTGGACAAGCAAACTTGAGTGTGGTGGGGGGTACAGTTAACATTAGGGATGCTAACCTGAATAATGGTCGCTGGCAAGCAGTGGCAAATGCTTCTCAAATTCAACTCAGCCGTTTTTCACCCCAACTACGCGGTAGGCTGAATGGGAATGTCCAGGTGGCTGGGAATACAAAATCTTTTGCCTTAGCAGATATTCGCGCCGCCGGACAACTCCGCGCCAACCAAGGAATAGCACAGTTAGCACAACCATTGTCAGCCGAGTTTCGCTGGAATGGTCAGCAAATTATTGTGCCACGGGCGACGACACTGGGGGTAAGTGCGAGTGGTGCGATCGCTGTACAATTACCAGCAACAGGTACACCGAAAATCGCCGGCTTTAATTTCGATGTCCTGGCGCAGAATTTCAACCTCAATAATACTGGTGTGCAAGTTCCCGGAGATATTGCTTTATCAGGTTTTGTTGATTTTAATGGGCGAGTCACAGGTACTCCAGAAGTTCCCCAAGCTACTGGTAATGTGCGGCTGCGGAATTTCAATGTCGGAAACGTGGCATTTGACCCCGTTTTAACTGGTAATGTGAATTTTCAAGGCGGACAAGGGGGAAGTCTGCGCCTCGCAGGTACACAAGATAGGATAGCTTTGAACCTCGATGGTAATTATCGCCCAACTTCCTTTTTAGTCCGGCGTGATGGCGCTGTCACCACAGGTAGAACCGAGGGAGATAATTTAATTATCAACGCCCAACAATTTCCCATCGCTTTGGTTAGCGGCTTTTTACCTAACAATAATTTAAAACCCTTGGGTGGGCAATTATCAGGCAATTTAGTAGTTAATCTGAATAATTATGCAGTGGCGGGAGATGTGGCAATTTCTCAGCCCCGTGTTGCCAGAGTTTCCGCCGCAGAATTTCGTGGTAGTTTTAACTATGCCAATGGTTCGGCTAACTTAACTAATGGTCTCTTACGTCTGGGAGAAAGTAGCATCGCCCTCAGTGGGAGTGTGCAAACTGGCAATAACCCCCAATTTCAAGTCCAAGCGAATTTAGTAGAAACGAGAATACAAGAACTTTTACAAGCGTTTAATATCTACGATTTTCAAGATTTAAGTACAGGTACAGAACCACCCACACTAGCAGGTGCAACCGCACTCAACACCACATCTGTGCGCTTACCCAATGCAGACTTGCTCAGACAGCTAGAATACTTCTCTAAAATTGCCACAGCCACAGAACAGCAACAACAGCAAGCGAAAAAACAAGCACCGCCTTTACCCAGCTTGGCAGAATTAACAGGTGCTTTGAATGGAACCTTAGTAGCCAGTGGTTCTTTAAAATCTGGGTTGAATGCTGGGTTTAATCTCCAAGGTAATAACTGGCAATGGGGACAATATACGATTAATCAAGTTATTGCTCAAGGTAATTTTGCCAATGGTGTTGTGACACTTTCACCCTTGAGTATTGGCATCAATCAAGGACAGGTAGCTTTTGCCGGCAAATTAGGACTGAACCAACTGGCGGGACAGTTGAATGTAGCTAGTTTGCCGTTATCTTTATTTCAGCCGTTTATTGCCCAATATCCGCTAGATGTCACAGGTGAAGTGAATGCTGTGGCTAATTTGCAAGGTAATTTCCTCAACCCCAGCGTAAATGGTGAAGTATCGCTGGCGAATGCGACTCTGAATAACCAACCAGTGCAGACAGGACAGGTAAAATTTGCCTACGAAAATGCCCGCTTAAATTTTGACAGTGCGCTACTGCTGACAGGAACTCAACCCATTACAGCTACAGGTAGTATTCCTGCACCCTTACCCTTTACCTTCGTCAAACCAGCTAGTAATCAAATTAGTGTCCAGGCGAATGTGAGTAACGAAGGTTTAACACTGTTAAATCTGCTGACTAACAATCAAGTCTCATGGCTAGATGGACAAGGACAAGTAGCTGTGAATGTCGGCGGTACGTTAAACCAGCCAATTATTAACGGCAATGCCACATTGAATAATGCTACTATTCGCGCTCAAGCTTTATCGGAACCGCTCACAAATATCACGGGAACAGCCCAGTTTAACGGCAATATAGTAAATATAGAAGGTATTCAAGCTAATTACAATCAAGGGTTAGTCACAGCATCGGGAATTTTGCCAATTTTTACACCCCAGTCCAATACAACCAATCCTTTGACAGTATTAATAGAAAAACCCCTAGATTTTCAAGTTCCTGGTTTGTATGCAGGTGGTGTGAGCGGTAATGCGGTGATTCAAGGAACAGCACTCAAACCACAAATTGGCGGTGAAATTGAACTGAGTGATGGACAGGTAATTATTGGCAACTCCACCACTGCTAACACTCAACCAACAACAAACGATAATATTGACATCAATATTAGTGCCGTTACACCCACAGAAACTAAACCTAACTCTACGACTACTGCTGCTGTAACTAGACCTAATTTACCTGTGGCGTTTGACAACTTACGCTTGAGTTTGGGTGATGATGTGCGGGTGACAAGTCAATCTTTACTCAGTTTTGTACCGGGAGTAGGCGGCTTTAGCCAACCCATACTCAGTTTTAACGCCAAAGGTGACTTAACAATTAACGGTACATTAGCCAAACCTCTCCCCGAAGGAGAAATTCGGTTAACAGGCGGAAGAGTCAGTTTATTTAGCACCGAGTTCACCTTAGAACGCGGCTATGAACAAACAGCCACCTTTACCCCCAGTCAAGGACTTGATCCTACCCTGAATGTGCGACTGTTAGCGATCGTCCCTGAAACTTCAGCAATCAATAATCGGATTTTAAGATCCCCTGCATCGGCAGAAATCAGCGATGCTTCTGCGATCAATTTTGGCACTTTACGCACCGTGCGCGTACAAGCAAGGGTGACAGGACGGGCTAGTAGATTAAACGAAAATTTAGAATTGACAAGTCAACCCCGCCGCAGTCAAGGAGAAATTGTGGCTTTACTGGGTGGTTCAATTTTGAATAACTTTGCTCAAACCGGAGATATCACCCAAGGGTTAACTAATTTTGCTGGTACGACAATTTTAGGTAGTTTACAAGGTACGATTACTGCGATCGGTCAAGCAATTGGTTTTAGTGAATTTCGCATCTTTCCTACTCCCATTACAGATCAAACAGCAAGACGCTCATCAGTTCTCGATTTATCAGCCGAAGGTGTATTCAACCTAAATCGAGATTTTTCTGTTTCTTTATCACGACCATTATTTAGCAGTGATGCGTCCTTCCGTTACAACGTCCTCTATCGACTCAATGACGAAATTTTAGTACGCGGCGCAACCGATTTAGGCAATGAAAATCTACTGTTCTTTGAATATGAAACTCGATTTTAACATCAACATTACGCACAACGGTTGTCTGTGAGGGTATAGCAATCCTATCTGAAGTTGTGAAAAAGTATTTTTTTTAACGTAGACGCGAAGCGGCTTCCCGTTCGCGTAGCGTCTCCCTTTGGGAGAAGGGTACCGCAAAGGACGCAAAGGACACAAAGAAAGAAAAGAAAGAGAATTTCACAAATGATTTAGGATTGCTATATAAGGGTTTTGAACACTTACAGACCTATACCTCCTCGTAATGACATCTTACTCTTTGCGCCTTTGCGCCTACCCTGCGGGAAGCCGCTACCGCGTCTATGCGTGAGACAAAAGTCTATATTTACTTATTAGCAAAATCAGTAATAATAGCTTCAAGTTAACGACCAACAGTCAACTATGTCGCAAAATCGCTCAATTGCTGTTGAATTCCGCGATGTCAGCTTTAGCCGCAACCGTCGCAATTTAGTATCAAATCTTAATTTTTCGATTCGTCAAGGAGAAGCATTAATATTACTTGGACGCAGTGGTAGCGGGAAAACTACCACGATGAAATTAATTAATCGTCTGTTTACGCCAACCACAGGTGAAGTCGTATTTGATGGAACTCCGACAAAGCAATGGGATGAAATTAAACTGCGGCGCAAAATTGGTTATGTCATTCAAGAAACTGGTTTATTTCCCCATTTCACTGTAGAACGTAATGTTGGTTTAGTTCCTAGTTTAGAAGGTTGGAAACCGAAACAAATTAAAACAAGAGTTTATGAATTGTTGCAATTGGTAGGGTTAGATCCTGTGCAGTTTGCTGGGCGTTATCCCCATCAACTTTCGGGGGGACAGCGACAAAGGGTAGGCGTAGCGAGAGCGTTAGCCGCAGATCCCCCAGTTTTGTTAATGGATGAGCCTTTTGGCGCACTTGACCCCATTACGCGCTTAGAATTGCAACAGGAGTTTCGGCGGTTACAGCAAGAACTCGGTAAGACAGTGGTATTTGTGACGCATGATATCCAAGAGGCGTTTGTCTTAGCTTCTCGAATTGGGTTAATGTATGACGGAGAACTGGTAGTATTAGGTACAAAGGAGGAGTTTCTGCGATCGCAACATCCAGAAAGCCTAGCTTTTCTTCAATGTCTGCGTTCTCTGCAAGACAATTTATGAAAGACTTTTTCTTGATTAAGTATGCCCCAGAAATTTTACAGCACACGCTGGAACATTTATTTTTGGTAGGCATTGCCATTACAATTGCCACACTTGTTGGCATTCCGTTAGGTATTTTAATTACCCGTCAAACTCGGTTGCGTCAACCCATTTTGGGTATTGCCAATGTATTGCAAACTATTCCAAGTTTGGCATTATTTGGTTTACTAATTCCTGTGCCGATTATTGGTGGAATTGGTGTTGTCCCAGCGATTGTGGCTTTGACTTTATATTCTTTTCTGCCGATAATTCGCAATACTTACACAGGTATTACCAGTGTAGATCCGGCAATTATCGAAGCTGGTAGAGGCATGGGAATGACTGATCAAGAATTATTATTACAAGTCGAAATTCCCTTAGCAATGAGTGTAATTTTAGCAGGGGTGAGAGTTGCGGCAGTGATAGGTATTGGTATTGCCACTATTGCTGCTGCTATTGGTGCTGGTGGTTTAGGCGTGTTTATTTTTCGCGGTATTGCGGTAGTAAATAATGATTTAATTTTAGCCGGGGCAGTACCAGCAGCCATGATTGCTTTACTGGCAGATTTGTTAATTGGGTTGTTGGAAACCAAATTAAAAGTTAAATAAGTAATGAAAAGATTTTTAATATTTTTTATTTTAACTTTTACTTTAGTAGTGGCGATCGCAGCTTGTAACCCTAGCGCGAATAATACCACGGGCGATATTGTTGTTGCTTCTAAAGATTTTACCGAACAAGATATTTTAGGCGAACTCTTAGCCCAACAAATTGAAGCAACAACTAATCTCAAAGTTGTCCGTCGTCCCCGTTTAGGCGGTTCTTTTGTTTGTCATAATGCTATTCTGGCTGGAAAAATTGATGCTTATATTGAATACACGGGTACAGCTTTTACTGGGATTTTAAAACAAAAAGCCTTCAATGACCCAAAAGTAGTTTACGAAAAATTAAAACAAATATATGACAAAAAATTTAAGCTGGAAGTTATGCCTAGCTTAGGTTTTGAAAATACTTTCGCAATGGTAATTCGTGGTGAAGATGCCAAGAAATATAATATTCAAACTTTATCTCAGGTTGCCCAATATACACCCCAATGGCGCGGCGGGTTTGGCTACGAATTTTTAGAACGAGAAGATGGTTTTCCGGGTTTAGCTAAAACTTACGATTTGCGTTTTTCTAAACCACCGCAAATTATGGACTTGGGTTTAATATATCGCGCCTTAATCCAAAAACAAGTAGATATGGTGGCGGGAAATTCGACTGATGGACAAATTACGCGCTTAGGTTTGGCTGTATTAAAGGATGATAAACAATATTTTCCCCCTTACGAAGCTACACCAATTGTTAGACAAGAAGTGTTGAATAAATACCCGGAGTTGAAAAGTGCGATCGCTCAACTTTCTGGTAAAATTTCCGCAGATGAAATGCGGCAGTTAAATTATTTAGTTGAAGGGGAGTTACGAGATATTAAAGAGGTTGTGCGTGAGTTTCTTAAATCTAAGGAGTTAGGTTCACGAAGAGGAGCAGAGGCGCGAAGTTTTTAAGTGGGAAATTTATGAAGTTAAACACAACTTTTCAAACTGCAATTATCTGGTTTTTTGTTTCTAGTGGAACTGTTATTGCTCAAACATTACCCCTTTCCAATAACTTGATTGCTTTTAATTCTAAGGAGGGAGAGAAGTTATTAATTCAAAGTCGCTCCAGAGAAGATTTCTTTCCTTTGAGTATGCAGTTTGTCACGCAACATAATCAAGCTTTTTGTGGTGTTGCTAGTAGTGTGATGGTGTTAAATAGTTTAGGAGTTGTCGCACCAGAATCACCACAATATTCTCCTTATAGAGTGTTCACCCAAGAAAACTTTTTTAGCAATGAAAAAACTAAAAAAGTCATTGCACCTGAAGTTGTCGCCCGTCAAGGAATGACTTTAGCAGAATTAGGCGGATTAATTGCTAGTTATGATGTCCAAGTCAAGGTTTATCATGCAGCCGATACTAATTTAGAACAGTTTCGTAAGCTAGTCTCGACAAATTTAAAGCAATCTAATAATTTTGTCATAGTGAATTATTTACGTAAAGAAATTGGTCAAGAAAAAGGTGGACATATTTCACCCATCGCAGCTTACAATGAGCAGACAGATAGATTTTTAATTATGGATGTTTCTCGTTATAAATATCCACCAGTGTGGGTGAAAGCCGCGGATTTATGGAAGGCGATAAACACCACAGATACAGTTTCCGGTAAGACACGCGGCTTTGTTTTAGTGAGTAAAGTTAATTAAGTTCCTAAATCCCCGGAGCATTGTCCATCAAAGCATTTAACATCTGCTGGAATTTTTGGCGGAACACTACAGCTAATAAACCGCAAAATATTGTAGTTGCTGCCATCACCCACCAAAAGTGAGTGATGTGCCATAGTCCGCCGAACAGGGCAAAGATGATTAGTCCAGCACCAGCCCCCCCTGCAAACAGTAGAGTTGTTTCTTTAGCGGTTTGTTTGAAGATGCGTGGTTTTGATTCCATAAGATTATCTCCTGCTCCCTTAAGCACTCGTTACTTTATTGTAGCGAGATGATATTGATATGAATTTAGAAAGTATTGATCTATGAAAATTTAAATAATTAACTGCGATATCAAGCGATAGGCTAAGACATAGCAATATACAACAGTATCAAAATGCAAATCTTTGCTAAACCCAAACAGGTTGTATTTACCGTCTTTTCCCTTACCGTTCTCTGTTACAGCCAAGTTGCATCAGCCACTACCACTTTACCCCTACGCAGCAAAAAGGGAATGGTAGTATCTGCACATCCCCTGGCGAGTGAGGCTGGGTTAGCAATGTTACGCCAAGGTGGGAATGCGGTAGATGCAGCAGTCGCCACAACTTTTGCCATATCTGTAGTTGAACCTTTTTCGGCGGGAATTGGTGGCGGGGGATTTTTGCTGCTGCATTTTGAGAAAACTGGCGAGATGAAAGCTTTGGATTTTCGGGAACGCGCACCCATCAAAGCGACGAGAAATATGTATTTAGATGAACAGGGAAAGGTGCGTCCAAATGCAAGTGTGAATGGTTATTTGGCGGTGGCGACACCAGGAACGGTGGCGGGGATGTATGAGGTGCATCGCCGTTATGGTAAGTTGCCGTGGAAGGAAGTTGTGAAACCTGCGATCGCTCTGGCTAAAAATGGCTTTATCCTAAGTAAACAACTCACTTGGCGTTCCATTCAAGTTTACGAAAACCGCAAACCTGTAATTCTCCAAAATTCTGCCGCTAGAGGTATATTTACTCGCAACGACGAATTTTATCAGCCTGGAGAAAGATTAGTCCAACAAGATTTAGCACGCACTTTAGAAACCATTGCCGACAATCCCCAAAGTTTTTATACTGGCAACATTGCCCGTGCGATCGCTTCAGATATGGCAAAAAATGGGGGTTTAATTACTTTAGACGACCTCAAGGCATACAAACCCATCTGGCGAACTCCTCTCTGCGGTAGTTTTCGTCAAGCTAAAGTCTGTTCTATGCCACCACCATCATCAGGCGGCGTTCATCTATTGCAGATGTTAAACATTATCGGTGACAGTAATTTAAAAGCTTGGGGGTGGCATCATCCCAACAGTTTACATCTAATGGCGGAAGCGATGAAGATAGCCTACGCCGATCGCTCACAATATTTGGGTGATCCTGATTTTGTTAAAGTACCTGTACAAGCCCTGATTAACCCAGCGTACGCCAAACAGCGTCGTCAACAAATCAATATGGATGTGGCGAAACCTGCATCAGAAATCAAACCAGTAGCACCAGAAATTCTCCAACGTTTTGGCTCCGTTAGCAATCAAATTGTCCCTCTACCCAACAAATCATTAAGATTGCCAGCCACTCGCTACGAATCTTCCGAAACTAGCCATCTTTGCGTTGTGGATGAACAACGTAACGCCGTCAGCCTGACTTTTACAATTAATCTTGGTTTTGGTGCGGGTGTAGTCAGCCCAGGAACAGGAATTTTACTCAATAATGAGATGGATGATTTTGCGATTGCGCCAGGAGTACCTAACGCTTTTGGTTTAATTGGCAACACAGCAAATGCGATCGCACCCCGAAAAACACCACTGTCGAGTATGACTCCGACAATAGTCACAGAAAATAATCACCTCCGAATGGCAGTGGGGGCCCCTGGTGGCAGCACAATTATCACTCAGGTATTGCAAGTGATTCTCAATGTGCTGGAATACAATATGGACGTTGGTGCAGCTGTCTCCGTACCACGCATACATCACCAGTGGCTTCCTGATGAATTGCGCGTCGAACCTTGGGGTTTGGATGCTTTAACTCTGCAAGACTTACGCCGTCGTGGACACAACATCAAGGAACAAAACACTCCTTGGGGTAATGTTAACGCGATCGCCACTCAAGCAGATGGCAGCCTAGAAGCAGCCGCCGATCCTCGCGGTGAAGGTTCGCCTAGAGGCTGGTAGACAGTCATTACAGAATAATGCAACACTGCCGTTTTTCGAGATATAGCACTCAAAACATCTGTTAAGTCTTATAGCTGAAACTCTTGAAACTACTGGGTTTCTACTCAGCACTCAGCACTCAGCACTCAGCACTTTGCTATAACTGCAACTATTGATTCTGCACCATTGATTCTGAGTATTCTACTTGAGTGCTAAATTCATTCGCTCTCGCACTGGGTACTAGTGTCCAACCTGCCTTCAGCAGTTTTTGATAAGTTGCCCAACCCTTAGAACCGCCAGGAATTTGATAATCTGGCACTGCAAATTGCGGATAAGCTGTGTAAGGCCGCCAACCTTTATGGGCTTCTACTTGCAAATACAAAATCTTCTCACCGTCGCCACTAGACTTCGATAACCAGCACATTTGTCGATTCATGGCAAACTCCTTAGTGTTTAGCTAAAATTGCATAATCGCAGACTTTTGTCAAGCACTGCATCAATCTTCTGGGATAATTTTTAATTTCCCTAGTATGTGTCCATATACCTACAAATTGGTTTAGTAAAATTACGTAAGCCATCAGATAGATTTTCTAGACAGTTTTTAAAGATACAGCAAGACAAAATCACTCCATCCCCAACCTTTGATACTTGCAAAAAGTGTCAAATACTGCGGATTTTGTAGAAAAACGATGACAATAGCTCAATATCTTTGGCTCCATGACTGAATAATGGTGCAAAATCACTGATAGGCGCAAAAACATAACGCTTCTCTGCGATACTTTGCTGGTTATGAGGGCAAGATTTTTCTCATGTTATCTGTGGTTGCTATTAGTGTATGTAACAAGAGTTACTATTTTGCTAAATAACTGAATCACAAATCATTTGTTTTACTAGTTACACCAGTAAGATTTAGTTATCAGTGCTGGGCTAAGAGTGCTGAGTTGAAAGTGCTGAGTGCTGAGTTGTGGAATTAGGGGTGATAGGTTACAGGTTACAGCGCCTGCGGCGCTATCTTTACTCAGCACTCAGCACTCAGCACTCAGCACTTAATAAAATCACTAATAATCGTGCGAATTTCGCTAACTATTAGTGAGTAGTCAGTATCAGACAAAACAGGTGCTGCATCTGCAATGTCAATTGGTTGCGCTAAATCAATCCAGGACTTGCAACCACCATATTTTGGCAGATAGGGAATTTCTTGGACTTTGGGCAGTTTATAAGTGCGTAACAGCAGAACATACAAAGGCTGACGTGGTTTCCATTTTAGGCGATCGCTAATAAAATACTCATTCCAGATATGAAACGGGAGTAGCGCGTTAACAGTAGACTCCTCACTAATCGGCAAAATATCTGTAATCTCTGCCCAACTGCCAATGCGAATTGTTTCTGGATGCCAACCAGGAGTTACGGGACAGACGAGATTTGCATATTCTGATTTTAGCAGAAACGGCTGTTGATGTTCAAAAGTTGGGTAAAGTAAAACCTGCTCATGAGCAACTTGAAAACGTCCATTCTGCTCATGAATACCACCTTTACGCAGCAACATGATGGTTTTGGCAGTTTCCAAAGCATTGATCGCCACAGACCATTCTTTGAGAGCATATAAACTCGAAGTTAAATTCATCGGCATCTGCTGTAACTCTGATTTAATTTCACGCTAAGACCGTTAAAGTATGAAACTATCCGGGGAAATGTAATGAGACAACCATTATGGAAAAGCGAAAATTAGGTACATCTGCCGTAGAAATCACACCCATTATTGTTGGAACTTGGCAAGCTGGCAAAAAGATGTGGGTGGGAATTGAAGACGCTGACTCGATTAAAGCCATTCGCGCCGCCTTTGAAGCCGGAATCACAACCGTTGACACAGCAGAAGTTTATGGTGAAGGTCATTCTGAGCGCATTGTAGCCGAAGCTTTATCAGATGTGCGCGACCAAGTACAGTATGCCACAAAAGTTTTTGCCAACCATCTCAAGTATGATCAAGTGATTGAGGCTTGCGATCGCTCGTTAAAAAACCTCAAAACCGATTATATCGACCTTTATCAAATTCATTGGCCTGCGGGTGCCTTTAACAGCGAAATCGTCCCCATCGCCGAAACGATGAACGCTTTAAATGAGCTAAAACAGCAAGGAAAAATTAGAGCAATTGGGGTTTCTAACTTTTCTGGCGCACAATTGGCAGAAGCATCACAATATGGACGAATTGATAGCTTGCAACCCCCATATTCCCTATTTTGGCGGTCGGTGGAAAAAGATGCTCTGCCCTATTGTATCGAAAATCAAATTTCTATCTTGGCTTATTCACCCTTAGCCCAAGGATTATTAACAGGTAAATTTACTCGCGGCCAAAAATTTGCCCCAGAAGACAACCGCGCCAAGAATAAATTATTTCAGGGCGAAAACTTTGAACGCGCTCACCAAGCCTTAGATAAACTCCGCCCCATAGCCGAACGCCATAATTCTACCTTGGCACAGTTAGCATTAGCTTGGTTAATTGCCCAACCCCAAGCCAATGCGATCGCAGGCGCACGTTATCCCGAACAAGCACAAGACAACGCCAAAGCCGCCGATGTCAAACTTTCCTCTGAAGAAATCGCCGAAATCGACTCTATTGGACGAATTGTCACCGATCATTTAGATGACAACCCAGTTATGTGGAATTGGTAAGCTGAGTTGATAATTAAGGTTTGAAAGAAGGGTGTCAGGGTGTAGGTATTCAAAACCCTTACACCCCATACCCTTTCACCCAATCACCACAGAAAATTTTGGTGCGTAAGTCCTACAAAATAACAACAAAGATTGCAAGAATAAACAAAATGTCAACTTTAGTAAACTACTAGTTGCTGTTTCTTAGGTAAGTGCTAAATTGAATAACAAGACATCAAACAGATTCCAACCAAACCAAAAGGGCAAATGACTCTGATGTCTCCCGTCAGCAGCCCAAGCAAATTTTCAGCAAGCCCTAATTAAATGTGGTGAAAGCCAAAGCATACAAAAGGCAGAGCCAAATCCCAAAGCGGAAAAACAAAGATTGCTGAAGTTGCTAGTTATTAAGTCCACCTTAGTTGTTTACTCTCTCAATTGTTTAGCTAATTTTAAAAAATTTGAAACCTGTGAATTCCCAATAACCTGGTCATCGTTGACCAGGTTTTGATGTTTTTAGCTATGATTTTCAATTAGCAATCTAGGTTAAATAGAGTAGCAGTGCTTTTTGCTCTTTAACAGCAGTTTCATAGTAATCAACAATTTCATTGTAGTAATCTGTCATGTAATCAATCATTTCTTCATCTGACCAGTCAATCCAAGGTACAGGGTTTGGCTTCTGCGACTCTTTTATAAAACGATTTTTAAATCCTTCTTGAGAAAGTTCTAATAAACCATCCAGAATTTGCCCAACTTCATCACCTGCTTGCAGATATCTAACTGGCCCATAGTCTCTGTCAAAATAGAGGTCTTTACCAGCACCAAAGGCGTTAACTAAAGGTTTACCATCCCACTGGGAATTTTTGATGACTAGAAATGGTAAGAAATCTTTTTCGTATCCCTTTTCAACTATTAATTCAGGAATTTTGCCTTGAGGTGTATTGTAATAAGTTGCAATATAACCTGCTAATAAAAATGTTATTTCTTCCCAAGATTTATCTAAATCTAATTCGGGATTTTCCCACTCAGAAAGAAACAATTCTTCTAAGGCTTGCCAATCATAAGTATTTTTCCACTGTTTGCTTCTACCAGCAGGTGTATTACCAAATATTGCTCTAGCATTTTGTTTTGCTACTTCAGCATATTCTCCTGTCCAATAAGGCTCTCTTTGCCAGTAAGGGGATTCTGGCAAGTATTTAGCATCAAAAAACGCATCAACAAGATATGGGTCTTTGATAAATAAATCCAATGTTGATGAAGAAATTTTTTTTATTTCACCTGTTATTCCCATAAAATAACTTTGAAATTGATTTATATTCAATTCTAATAAGTACGATCGCAAGTTAAACTATAGTACACAGTAGTTTTTTTCAATGGCTTTAGTAATTGCAGGTGAACGTAGTGGGGTGGGTAAGACAACAGTCACACTCACCCTTTTGGCATCTTTATGCCGTCGTGGTGGTCAAGTACAATCTTTCAAGGTGGGGCCAGACTACATTGACCCAATGTTTCATCAGTATGTGACTGGCCTTGCTTGTCGCAACTTAGACCCAGTGCTGACTAGTGAAGCTTACGTTCAGCAATGTTTTCGCCATCACAGCCAAGCGAGTGAATATGCTTTGGTTGAAGGGGTGATGGGGTTATTTGATGGAATAGGGAGTCGGGAAGAAAATACTGTACACCCCTTCACTTTTGCTAGTACAGCGCATATTGCACAATTACTCGATTTACCTGTGGTGTTGGTAATTGATTGCAGTCGGTTATCGGGTTCTGTAGCCGCGATCGCTCACGGTTATTGTACCTTTGACCCTAAAATTAAAATAGCTGGTTTAGTGCTGAATCGCGTGGGGAGCGATCGCCATCTTTCTTTACTCAAAGATGCTCTAAAATCTCTACAATTGCCGATTCTCGGTGTGCTGCGTCGTCAAGATAATATTACAATTCCTGACCGCCATCTTGGTTTAGTCCCCACAGCCGAACTCAGTGAATTAGATGCAGTTATAGAACGTCTCGCAGATTTAGGTGATACTTGCTTTGACTGGCAAAGTTTATTACCTTTACTCAAAACTCAGCACTCAGCACTCAGCACTCCCCACTCAGCACTCAGCACTCAGCACTCAGCACTCAGTAAAGTCAGGGTTGCGGTTGCGTGCGATCGCGCTTTTAATTTTTATTATCAAGATAATCTCGACTTATTGCAAAAATTGGGTGCAGAGTTAGTTTTTTGGAGTCCTTTAGAAGATGCAGAATTACCACCAAATATTCAAGGAATGTATTTTGGTGGTGGTTTCCCAGAAGTATTTGCTCAACAATTAACCAAAAATACCAATGTTTTGCAAGCCGTAAAAACAGCGATTCTCCAAGGAATGCCAACAATTGCTGAATGTGGTGGCTTGATGTATTTGTGTCAAGAAATCATTGATTTTGAGGGTAAATCTTACCCAATGGTGGGGATAATTCCCACATCTGCTTGTATGGATAAACGCTTAACACTGGGTTATCGTCGAGCCATAGCTTTACAAGATAGTTTATTAGTAAATGTCGGAACAAATGTTTACGGACATGAATTTCATCGCTCGACTTTAAAAGCCAATTCTCATCAACCACTGTTTGATACTTATCGCTACGATTGCGATGAAAATACGGGCTTTGAAGGCTGGAATTTACCGATTAATCTTCACGCTTCATACATACATTTACACTGGGGAGCTAGTACAGAAATTCCCCAGCGATTTATTCAACAATGTAAAAATTAAAAGATTAAGTTGAAGTTGAGTAGGATGTGTTAAGGCAATGTCAAGACTTGAGCGTGTCAGAGATGGGAAATTTAGCCGTAACGCACCTGATTGAATGGAGCCTTACATTTCATTAACGCATCCCAATAACTCAAACCCAATAACTTTGCACCTGGATAAAACAACATACTCACGACCCAGGCTAATCCTAACCCGTAAGCTGTGATGAAAGTGCAGATGTAATTGAGCAACTGCAAACCCAAATGGTATGAAAATCCATCTGTTGACCTTTACAATTCTTTACCAAATTGGGCGATTAACTACAACTAGCACTTTCATCAGTTTTTGCATCCCTAGTAGTAATGAACTAATCAAAAAAAATATTGAAAAAATAGCTAAAAATTAAAAATTAATTTACAAAAACTTTTCTCACCAGTATGCAATTGACAATATATTGAATATTGCAGTCTATGTTGCTTGAAAAATAAGGGCTTTTTTGCTCTTCGCTAGAGAGATATTATCGAAAAAGGCAGGCTATATGTTATTTAATTTACTAATTCAATAGCCAATTTCGCGGTGATGAACATAGCATAATTTTCTACAGGAAAAATTTTCCGTAGTTTTATTTACCAAATTATGCTGAAATTCACACAATCTTCAGAAAGAAAAACTTAGAAAACTCTGATGAAGGAGCTAAAGTTTTGTTAAGATGCAATTGCTAGGAATTTTTCAACGGGAACTATAGTCAGCGTGTTGAAAAATAAGTACTACTAGCCACACAGAGTTCAAAGGTGATGCAATGACCACCTATATTTTTTTTGATGATGCCCTGCGGATGCTTACTAACGCCTATTTGTTATCAGCTGTCCTGCTAATCGCAGCGTCTGGTATAGGGTTAGCAGTGATAGAAACAATTGAAAAAACAGGAGAACGCTAATTTATCGCCATAAGGTGTACTACTTGCCAAAAACCACAAAGCGCAAGTAGGTGTTCACCGTCAAGAAATCCTGGGAACACTAAATTGTGAAAGTCTCACAGCGTTGCAGAATTACCTGCAAGTCCAAAACATCCAGGTGACTGTGCGCTACTGAGACAAAAATCCAGGAGCAACACACATGAATTTAGTAGACAAAATCTTGGGCAAAGAAAACCAAGCCTCAGAAAAGTTGACATCAGCTGAAGCTTTTGCCGCTATTGCTTTGGTTGCAGTGACCTCAGATGCTGTACTTTCAGAACAGCAAGTGCATAATATTTCTGCTGTATTGTCACGGCTTAAGCTTTTTAGCAGTTATCCTGAAGAATTTATCAAAAAACTGTTAGAAAAAAACCTAAATATTCTGCGGTGTGATGGTTTTAATGCTCTCTTTAATGCAGCTAAAGAATCTTTATCGCCAGAATTGCGAGAAGTAGCTTTTGCGGTTGCGGCTGATTTGGTAATGACTGAAACCGTAGTTACTGAAGAAGAAAAAAATTTTTTAAATGACTTGTATCTGGCTTTAGATATTCCACGCGATAACGCGATTAAAATCTTGCAAGTTTTAATGGTGAAGAATCAAAGCGAATGAGTTTCACGTAGTCTAACGCATATCAATGGGAATTTTCTCTAACTTGATTTAGTTCAAGTTATAGATTTGGCTGCTTAAAACTAAGTTACATATTCTCCCGTTAATATGATTTGTTGCCATTGGCTAGTATAATTTAAATTCTAGTTTTAGTGTATGGTTATATATGAGTTTATAGTTATATAACTCAGGTGAATACCACAGTATATCGATGGGCAATAGTGGCTTATTGCTGCAAATTTGAGTATACTGTTTTTAAAAGTTAATTATTAAGTTTTTTGTCATGGCAATCCTATTACTAGAAGATGGTACAGTCGAAAGCGATTTCAGTGAGATATTGCGTGAACTTGCGCCTATTGGTGTACATCTCAAGCACTATGACCCTGGAACGTCACTACTGTTTACAAATCTTTTAGAACAGGATGTTTTGACAGCTTTAGAAAAGCAATACATTGTTGAGTTGCATAACGGTGTGTTTGAATGTCTCCAACAAGAAAACGGTTCTCTCTGGTGTGACTTGCTGAATGTGCATCCAGGTGTGCCGAATCTTCAGATGTTGATTGATACTTACAGTCGTTATCATACTCATACTGCGGCTGAACCACTGTATGTCTTAGCAGGAGAAATGATTTTTGGCTTTGTCAGACCAGATGGTAGCCAAGTCCAGTTGTTAGTGCAATCTCAAGACTATATTTCTATTCCCGCAGGTGTGGAGCATTGGTGTAGTTTGACAGCATCGTTAAATTTTAAAGCTGTGCGCTATTTCACTTCAGCCGAGGGTTGGCTACCCAATTACACAGGTACGCAGTTAAGTGATGCACGCCAGCAGCCGTAATTTATCGTAATATCATTCATAGTTAAAAAGATGCGATCGCAATTCTATAAATACCTATGGCTGTTAAAGTTGGAGACATTGCTCCTGATTTCACCTTACCTGCTCAAAATGGTACAACAGTCAGCTTAAAAGACTACCGTGGTCAAAAAGCTGTTGTACTATACTTTTATCCCAAAGACGATACACCTGGATGTACAGCCGAATCTTGTGCTTTCCGCGACCAATATGAAGTGTTTAAAGATGCTGGCGCGGAAGTGATTGGTGTCAGTGGTGATTCTAGCGAATCTCACCAGAAGTTTGCCGCTAAATATAATTTACCGTTTATTCTTTTAAGTGACAAAGGCGACCAAGTACGTAAGCAATATGGTGCGACGGCGGCTTTTGGTTTATTTCCTGGACGTGTCACCTATGTGATTGATCAGCAGGGAGTTGTGCAGTATGTGTTTGATTCCATGCTGAACTTTCAAGGGCATGTTACAGAAGCATTGAAGACTTTGCAAACTCTCAGCAAGTGAGTGATGAGTAATGAGTAATGAGTGCTGTACACTTCGACTTCGCTCAGTGTACGGCACTCAACACTCTTTATTTAAGTGAGGGTGATTTCTCCTGGATGATGTTATTGAGGGAAACCTTACCGTTTTTACCGTTAGTATGGCCGTTATTGTTGCGGGGTTGAATGACACCGTAACCGCCGTGGTTGCGTTCGTAAATCACGTTAATTTCTCCAGTTTCGGCGTTACGGAACATATAAAAGTCGTGTCCCACGAGTTGTAATTGTTCCAATGCTTCAGTGAGAGTCATTGGTGGCATGGAAAAATATTTTGTACGGACGACTTCGCTGGGTAATTCGGGGGTGCGATCGCCGATTAAATCTGGTATTACTGGTTCTGGGACGACTACTTCGTTTGTTGGTTGACTTTGAGTTTTCTTGTCTTGTCGCCTTTCTTTATATTTGCGTAATTGTCGCGCAATTTTATCTGCTACTAAATCTATGCTGGCGTATAAGTTTTCGCTGCTTTCCTCGGCACGGATGACACTTCCATTTGCATAGATAGTGACTTCGGCTGCTTGTTTCGGGTTAATTCGGGGATTGCGAGCTACGCTTAGGTGGACATCCACTTCATTTGTAATGTTCTGAAAGTGACTAACCGCTTTTTCTATCTTTTGATGCACGTAATCCCTAATTGCTTCGGTGATTTCAATATTTTTGCCGTGGATGACAAGCTTCATGTAAACTCTCCCGCTCTATATGTGATGTGTGATGTGAGTTTGTTTTGTGTGAAAGTAAGTTGCGGTAAGGTCTATGACTGTTGCCAAAACAAGTTTTTTAGTTTGATATACTGCTGAGTTGGCTCTAAATAATTTATTGCTTTCAATTTTCACGCGTTCCCTTGTATTGATATCCGCAGTGGATGTCTGCGCTTGTATCTTAATTCTTAGAGTCATCAGCCAGTTCATTCTTTCCTCTTATTTTGGCGTGATGCTTATTGCAGAGAATTCCTCCTAAGACCGTTGCGGTTATTTATATATTCAAACTAGCACTTTGTATTTTCTATAGCAGGTTCCCTTGACGTTCCTTTAAAATCCTTTGCAAAGCTTGACAATTGTTGCTTGCAACGATCAAAGTTGCAATATATTTCATTATTCCTTCAGTTGATTTTTGGCATGATTCGTAGTAGTAGACCGCTAGAGAAGCGTTGTTTGTTATATGACAAAAAATTGATGTCTTACACAGATGCACACGCATGGCAGCGATCGCTTCTTGCAGAACGCATTCAAGACCCCAGCCTCGATGATGTGTTAATCTTGCTAGAACATCCGCCTGTCTATACTTTGGGACAAGGTGCAACCCCAGAATTTCTCAAGTTTGACCTTGATCACAGTGATTTTGAAGTTCACAGAATTGAGCGTGGTGGCGAAGTGACTTATCATTGTCCTGGTCAATTGGTGGGGTATCCAATTTTAAATTTGCACCGCCATCGTAAAGATTTGCATTGGTACTTGCGTCAACTAGAGGAAGTGATTATTCGGGTGTTGGCTATTTATGGTTTGGCGGGCGATCGCATCCCCGATTTTACTGGTGTATGGTTAGAAAATCGCAAAGTTGCAGCGATCGGCATTAAAGTCAGCCGTTGGATTACGATGCACGGTTTTGCGTTAAACGTTTGTCCTGATATGACTGGCTTTCAATATATTGTCCCCTGCGGTATTGCAGATAAACCAGTCGCCAGTCTAGCAGAGTGGATTCCTGATATTACCTGCGAACAAGTGCGTCCTCATATTGTGCAATGTTTCGCAGATGTATTTGGTGTTGATGTGATTGAGTTTACATAAATAATTGCAATTTAATCATTTTTTCCTGGGATCAGTTGATTTTGTTTGAAATACTACTTAGTAGCCATCGATTCTTGTGTTCAGTGAAAGACAGATTATTAAATGTCCAGGGTGTAAGGGTGCAAACTTGACGACTTCTACAACCAAGATCAACCGATTAATAATTGAGCAATTGAATCGTATTGGATCTACATATACCAAGTTAAAATATGGTGGTTTACTAGTCAGGCGACAAATTCAGTACACAACTCAACTCAAATTTTGCGTGTGAACTCCCTAATTAATTTTCAGATGTATGCACCTGCGTTAAATTCCCTGAGACAGCGCGACTGGAAAGCGTTGATAGAACTATTTGACAGGGAAGACTGCGACGAAATTGAAGCCGACATCAACAAAAATTTGCACTTGAGGACACCTGAACCTTGTTGGGAAGATGATCCATTTGATTTCTTGCGGGAATATTTGTAGAGTTATTAGTCATTGGTCAAAAGGTAAAAGGTAGGAGAATGAATAAAATTTCATACTTCATACTTCAGACTTCACACTTCATAGAGGCGGCTAAGGAAGGTACGTAGGCGATCGCTTTTTGGATTTGTGATCACTTCGTAAGCTGCGCCTTGTTCTGCTACTATGCCTTGATCCATAAATATCACCCGATGGGCAACTTCTTTGGCAAATTGCATTTCATGAGTGACGACTACCATTGTCATTCCCTCGGCGGCTAATTGCTGCATCACTTGTAAAACTTCACCGACAAGTTCGGGATCTAAGGCGCTGGTAGGTTCATCAAATAGCATAATCTGGGGATTCATACATAAGCTACGAGCGATCGCAACTCTTTGTTTTTGTCCACCAGATAGTTGTTCGGGATAAGCCGAGGCTTTATCAAATAAACCAACTTTTTCTAAATATAACCCTGCGAGTTGGGCGCTTTCTTTGGCGGTTTTGCCTAAAACTTTACGCGGCGCAAGTGTGAGATTTTCCAAGACGCTGAGGTGAGGAAATAAATTGAATTGTTGAAAAACCATCCCGACTTGGGTACGGAGTTGGCGCAGTTGTTGACTGTTGAAATGAGATTGTGATAATTCAATCCCATTCACTACCAAAGAACCGTGATCAATACGTTCCAGGCGATTGAAGCATCGCAGTAAGGTACTTTTACCACAACCAGAGGTACCAATCACCGCCACAACTTCCCCTGACTGAATTTCGCCAGTGATTCCTTTAAGAACTTTGAGGGAACCAAAGTTTTTTTCAATATTTTCAAAAATAATGATAGGGTTAGAATTTTTCATAGCCCATTATAAATAAGATGATTAGGAAAATTTTCTGATGTTGTATTTGAAACCTATAGATCCCCCTAAATCCCCGTTAAAAAGGGGGACTTTGATTCATTTTCCCCCCTTTTTAAGGGGGGCTAGGGGGGATCAAGCAAAATATTTAATACTTCTCAGACATATTATTAGATTAAATTTTAGGCGTTGGTGGCGCTGGTTGTTTGTGGTTAGTGTGAGTTGTGTCTTACTAACTGGCTGTAGTGTGAATGATAGCATTGGCAAAACTTTACGAGTAGCAACTGAACCAGCCTTTCCGCCGTTTGAGTTTAAAAGCCCAAATGGAGAATTGCAGGGTTTTTCTTATGATTTGATGAATGCGATCGCCTCTGCTGCTAATTTTAAAGTAAATTTTCAAAGCATTCCTTTTGATGGGATTATCCCCGCAGTCCAAGCTAAAACCATCGATGCGGCGATAAGTTCCATTACAATTACCGCAGAACGCACCAAAACAGTTGATTTTTCCCGTCCTTATTTTAAGGCGGGGTTAGCGATCGCAGTTCGTAACAACAATCAAGATATTACTAATTTAGATAGTCTCAAGAATAAAAAACTAGCCGTCCAAATTGGGACAACAGGTGCAGAAAAAGCCAAAAGTATTCCCGGTGTGCAGATTCGCAGTTTTGATTCTGCACCTTTAGCTTTGCAAGAATTAGTCAATGGGAATGTGGATGCAGTCATTAATGATGCACCTGTGACGTTATATGCCATTAATACAGGTAACTTGCAAGGGATTAAAATTATTCAACAATTGCTCACAGAAGAATATTATGGAATTGCCACAGCGAAAAATTCGCCTAATTTAACACTGATTAACGATGGTTTAGATAAAATTCTCAAGAATGGCGCGTATTCCCAAATCTACAAAAAATGGTTTAAGGCTGAAGCACCATCATTACCCGCTAAGTCTCCCTTTGCAAATCAGGTTAATGGAAATAAAGCTAATATATTCACATCATTAAATGTAATTTGGCGAGCTTTTCCTCTACTGTTACAAGGTGCATTTGTCACTCTCCAAATAACAGTTATTTCGGTAATTTTAGGCTTAGTCAGTGGTTCCTTAATTGGCATTATTCGCCTTTCTCAGATTAAACCTGTGCGTTGGTTAGCCAGAGCGTATATAGATTTTTTTCGCGGCACACCTTTGCTAGTCCAAATTTTTATGATTTACTTTGGTATACCCGCACTGGTGCAACAACTTGGTTTTACCTTTAGCTTTAATCCTTTTGTAGCTGGTGTAATTGCTTTAACTTTGAATAGCGCCGCCTATATTGCCGAAATTGTCCGCGCGGGGATTCAATCAATTGAAACAGGACAAACCGAAGCAGCAGAATCACTTGGTTTAAGTGCTGTAGAAATAATGCGCTATGTAATTTTTCCCCAAGCTTTTCGGCGGATGATTCCACCTTTGGGTAATGAATTTATTAGCTTATTAAAAGATACCAGCTTAGTTTCAGTTATTGGTTTTGAAGAATTGCTACGTAAAGGACAACTCATTATCGCTAGTAACTATCGCTCCTTTGAAATTTACGCTGCTATAGCCTTGGTTTATCTATGTTTGACACTGCTTTCTTCCCAAGCATTTAGCAAGTTAGAAGTGTGGATGAATCCGGTTAGACAGCAGAGGAAAATATGATCATAATGAGACATTTCCACAAATGAATGTATAGAAGTTACATAAAAATGACACAACAAAAAACGAAAAAATGATTTTGCAGGGAGTTTGGGGGACGGTTACGTCCCTCAATCGGGGGTTTGGAGGAGAATCCCCCAAATCTTATACCGTTTCACTTTGTAAGCAACACCGAGATTGCCTAGTGCATTAACCTCACCTTTACGGTCGTTGATTTCCCGCGCGATCGCATTTGCGGATAATTTTTCTTGCAAAAGCCCTCTTAGGCAGATGAACAGGTGTAAACTCTGCATCTAAGATACGAAAACTAAATTGCTCCTGAGACCAGGAATGGGTTTATGATGAATGCAAATTCTCATGCAAACTCTCATATTTGGACGCTGACACCTACAGATGTCTACAAAACTCTCACCACAACTCCCCAAGGTATCAGCGAGGCAGAAGCTAATTTAAGATTAAAACAATCTGGTTATAACGAACTTCCCGAACCGCAAACCCGACCATTAATTCTGCGTTTTATTGACCAATTAACGCATTTTATGGCGTTGCTGTTGTGGGTGGCGGGAATTTTAGCGTTTATTTCCCAAACACCGGAATTAGGCTGGGCAATTTGGGCAGTTATTTGGATTAATGCTATTTTCAGTTTTTGGCAGGAGTTTCAAGCGGAAAAAGCTTTATCAGCCCTGAAAAAAATCTTACCTTCTCAAGCCAAAGTTTATCGGGATGGCAAATTAACTGTGATTCCTACCCGTGAATTAGTTAGCGGCGATGTGATGCAGTTAGAAGAAGGTGATAAAATCTCCGCCGATGCCAGACTTGTGGAAAGTCAGTCTTTATATGTCGATGTCTCCATCCTTACCGGAGAATCTTTGCCAGTTCCCCGCATTAGCGAACCTGTCACCGTACTCAATATTCATGCTTCCGAAGCCAGTAACTTAGTATTTGCAGGTTCTACCGTCGCCGCCGGTCGCGGACTGGCGGTGGTATATGCAACGGGTACACATACAGAATTTGGTCAAGTCGCCCGTCTCACCGCCAATGTGCAACGAGAAGCCAGCACTTTAGAAGTGCAGATTTCCAGAGTCGTTCACATCATCACTATCATTGCTTTGAGTATGGGGGTGGTGATATTTCTCCTGACTAAGTTGCTGGTGGGAATGCAACTACGCGAAAGTTTTATTTTTGCCATTGGGATTATTGTGGCATTTGTCCCTGAAGGCTTATTACCTACTGTGAGTTTAGCTTTAGCCATTGGTGTCAAGCGTATGGCTGCCAAAAATGCCTTAGTGCGGCGTTTATCTGCGGTGGAAACTCTTAGTGCAACAACGGTAATTTGCACCGACAAAACCGGGACTTTGACGAAAAATGAAATGACTGTCCGCCAATTGTGGATACCTAATACGCAAATTAACGTGACTGGGGTAGGTTATGAACCCAAGGGAGAAGTAGAAATTCCCTCTCCTGAGTATGAATCCCAAGTGCAATTAATGTTAGCTGGTGCGGCGCTTTGTTCTAATGCACGGTTAGATCATCCTCCCAATTCCCATCAATGGCAAGCATTGGGTGATCCCACAGAAGCCGCGTTATTAGTAGCCGCAATTAAAGCTGGTTTAAATTTGGAAGATTTGCAACACCAAGCACCCAGAAGGAGAGAAATCCCGTTTGATTCCCACCGCCGGATGATGACGGTTTTATTAGAAGGACATTTACCGTTAGACAATACAGAAAATTCTCAATATCTTATTTTTACCAAAGGCGCACCATTAGATGTATTGCAACATTCACGCTATTTATGGCACACAGGTGAAAAGCCGGAACTGACCCAAACCCAGCGCGAGGAAATTATCGCCGCAAATGATCAACTAGCAAGTCAAGGTTATCGTGTTCTGGGAGTAGCCACAAGTCAAGGTAGTGCAGAATTAAACCAGCCAGATGATCATTTATTGGAACAAGATTTGACTTTTTTAGGATTAGTGGCGATGATTGACCCACCGCGCCCAGAAGTTGCGGATGCGATCGCTCTTTGTCATCGTGCCGGAATTCAGGTGACAATGATTACAGGTGATTATGGGTTAACAGCAGCTGCGATCGCTCATCGCATTAATTTAGTCAACGGCAAAGCTAAAATCATTACAGGCGAACAATTAGGACATCTTTCAGATACACAATTACGGCAAATCCTCCACAAGCACAAAACTGGCTTGGTATTTGCCAGAGTCATGCCAGAACAGAAACTCAGATTAGTGGAAGCATACAAAACCCTTGGTCATATCGTCGCTGTAACTGGTGATGGTGTCAACGATGCCCCTGCCTTACGCGCAGCAAATATCGGCATCGCAATGGGAATCAGTGGTACAGATGTTGCCCGCGAAGCTGCGGATATTGTTCTCATCGATGATAATTTTGCCACTATCGTCTCCGCCATTGAACAAGGTAGGGCAGTATATCAAAATATCCGCAAATTTATGACTTATATTCTCGCCTCCAACATGGCAGAGTTTCTCCCTTTCCTGGCAATGGTGTTTCTGAAAATACCACCAGCTTTGTTAATTTTGCAAATCTTAGCCATTGACTTAGGTACAGATATGATTCCTGCACTAGCTTTAGGTGCAGAAAAACCCGAAGCCGGTTCAATGGAATTACCACCGCGCAAAAAATCCCAGCCACTCTTAGATTTACCCTTACTCCTGCGTGCTTACTGCTTTTTAGGACTCCTGGAAGGTTTAGCAGGTATGGCAGGATTTTTCTTTGTCTGGTGGACGAATGGCTATAATATTCCCCAATTACAAGCCCTCAGCCCCAGTATTCTCTCACACTCAGCCAGTGCAGCCACAATGGCGATTTATCATCAAGCCACAACCATGACCTTAGCTGTAATTGTCGCTTGCCAAGATGGTAACGTTTTTGCCTGTCGTTCCGAACGCTTTTCAATTTTGCGCTTAGGCTTTTTTAGCAACCGCTTAATTTGGGCGGGAATTGCCGTGGAATGGTGCTTAATCCTCTCTATTATTTATTCTCCTACCCTACAAACCATCTTCTCCACTGCACCTTTACAACCCTCTTACTGGCTAATCTTACTGTTATGTCCACCGTTCATCTTAATAGCCGACGAACTACGAAAGCGAATGATTGCTAAAGTCAACCATAAAAGCGATCCTGATATCTTGCACCATACTCAACACCTGTAGGATGGGCAATTCAAAAAAAATCACAATTGTGCAATAACCAATAACAAAAATTTTCTAGCTGGAGATCACCAACGAGGTGAATCGGAATTACATCAGGACTTACGCACAAAAATTTTCTGCGGAGACTGGGTGTAAGGGTTAAAGGGTGTGGGGTATAAGAGTTTTGGACACATACACCCCTATACCCTTCCCAAAACCCTTGGTTTTTCGTCTCACTGCGTAAGTCCTATTACATTACTAAAATAGCCAAAATTATTTTGTTTAATTCCCACATTTTTGTAGGGTTTATTTTCGGCAATAAAATTAATTTATAGTAATGCCAGCATATTGTTTAAAGCATACACTACACTATCTTTATTATTTTTTATATATTCACAACAAAGTTTATACCATACACTATTTTTTTTAGCAAGTACAAATTTTCTCAGTGTAATGACATCCCTAATGTATGTTGTTTTGATTAAAAAAATATTTAAAGTTAAAAAATTGCGTAGATTACTGAGATGATATTTTAGAGACTATTGTTCCCTACATTTATTTATACTTTCTTGACTCGCTTAGATTCGCTGAATCTAATTTTGCGGAGCCTTTCAATGTCTTTCACTAATGACCTATTGCAAGCTTTCAAGTCAACATTACCAGACAACAATGTAAATGTCGTAGTCGCTTTTCCAGGTTCTGGTGGTGATGGGCCAAGCTACGTGGATCTCACAATCAGCAACGGTAATTTTCTCAATGGACTATATGACACCTATTGCATTGATGCCAATCAAACTATAGTTCCGGGGCAAACCTACCAAGCGCAAGTTTATTCTAGTTATGATGACCCGTTACCCACAGGGATCATTGATAAACCCGAAAACCTAGATGAGATCAACTGGCTAATCAATCAAAAATTTGTCGGACAAATATCTTCTGGAGGTTTCGGTGCCTATACTTCCGGCGATTTACAGGTAGCTATCTGGACTCTACTGGAGAACAGCTTTTCTTCCGGGATATTAAGTACAGTAGGGGCATACAATCAAAATCGAGTCACTCAGCTGGTTAATGCAGCCCTTCAAAATGGCGCAGGCTTTGTACCGGGCATTAGCCAAAATGGCACACCTCAAGATATTGCAATTATCGTTGTTCCTGTGAACCAAGCTGGAACTAATATTGCACAAAGTACGATTAATATTCTCAAGACGGCAGCTTTAGGTGATTTTGTCTGGGAAGACCTCAATGCCAATGGCGTTCAGGATGCCAATGAAGCGGGTGTGGCAGGTGTTACTGTTACCCTCACTGGTGGCGGCAAAGATGGTGTAATTGGTACAGCAGATGACACTACTGTCGCTACAACCACCGATGCCAATGGTTCTTATCTATTTCCACTTCTTGTGCCTGGTGTAGAGTACAAAGTTACCTTTAGCAACCTACCAACAGGTTTTGTCTTTACACAGTCCAATCAAGGTAATGATACAACCGATTCTGATGCTGACCCACTCACAGGTCAGACACAAATCATCAAGCTAAATCCAAATGAGTTCAATCGCACTATTGATGCAGGTATCTATAGAAAAGCCAGTTTAGGAGACTTCGTATTTAACGATGCCAACAACAACGGCATTCAAGATACAGGCGAAGTCGGAGTTGGTGGAGTCACAGTCGAACTAATCAACCCCAGTAATAACAATGTCATCGCCACAACCACAACAGATAGTAGTGGTGGCTATCAATTTAGTGGCTTAATCCCAGGAGACTACCAAGTCAAATTCACAGCCCCCACAGGTTATAGTTTCTCCCCAGCCAACCAAGGCAGTAATGACGCATTAGACAGTGATGCCAACACCAGCACAGGTTTAACCCAAACAGTCACCCTAACATCAGGAGAATTCAACGGCACACTAGATGCAGGCTTAGTCGCCCTAGCCAGTTTGGGGAATTTCGTCTTTGAAGACAGCAATGCCAACGGCATTCAAGATGCCGGGGAAGCAGGAATTGGCAATGCCACAGTCAACCTGTTGAATGCCGCCGGGAATATCATCGCCACAACCACAACCGATGGTAATGGACTGTACTCATTCACCAACCTACAACCAGGAGATTACCAAGTCCAGTTTGTGCAACCCACAGGCTTCAACGGTATTAGTCCCAGGAATGTAGGTAGTAATGATGCCATTGATAGTGATGGATTAACCTCCGATACAGTCAACCTGTCACCAGGAGAAAATGACACCACAGTTGATGCTGGGTTCTACAAAACGGCAGCATTAGGAGACTTCGTATTTAACGATGCCAACAACAACGGCATTCAAGATACAGGCGAAGTCGGAGTTGGTGGAGTCACAGTCGAACTAATCAACCCCAGTAATAACAATGTCATCGCCACAACCACAACAGATAGTAGTGGTGGCTATCAATTTAGTGGCTTAACCCCAGGCGACTACCAAGTTAGATTTACAGCCCCCACAGGTTATGTTCTCCCCAGCCAACCAAGGCAGTAATGACGCATTAGACAGTGATGCCAACACCAGCACAGGTTTAACCCAAACAGTCACCCTAACATCAGGAGAATTCAACGGCACATTAGA
>NZ_JACJSE010000046.1 GCF_014698045.1 Aulosira sp. FACHB-615 | reverse complement strand
GAAATGTACACCCCAGAACAAATTGTTTTTCGGCTTAAAAGACGGGGCTATCATCGCACAGTATCAGCAGTTAAGAATAAATTGCATTCTTTGGGGTACTCTATACGTCCTACCCTTGACAATTACAGTTGCAGTGAGATTGCAAAACACCTTTGTCTACATCCAACTACTATTATTTACTGGATAAAGCAGGGCTGGCTGAAAGCTAAAAAACGTTCTGTTAGTTGTTATCAAGTCAAAAGCCGGGATTTAAAACGCTTTTTCAAGAACCCTCCTAAATCAATGCAGAAGCGGATTGCGGCGATAGATCCGCAAGTTGTTCGGTATTTGGTGGGGTAGTTATATCGCAGACAAAAATAAGATAATTAGAATAAAGGCGATTCCAAAAGTGAGTCGCCATATTTTTATTTTATCTAATATAAAAACTTAATTCACTATTAATTAATCAAGGTATAATTACTTGTACAATCTTCATCAATAATTCAGATAACAAATAAATTATGATTGACCATGACAGACTATTTAAAGAATTACTTTCTACCTTTTTTGTTGAGTTCTTAGATTTATTTCTGCCGCAAGTCGCCAGCCAGATAGACCGTGATTCAATTCAGTTTTTACCCCAAGAAGTGTTTACTGATGTCACTTCTGGAGAAAAGAAAGAAATTGATTTACTGGCGCAAGTGCGTTACCAAGGACAAGAAACTTGTTTTTTAATCCATGTCGAAAATCAGTCTTACACTAAGAAAGAATTTGCCAAACGGATGTTTAAATATTTTGCTCGACTGCACGAAAAATATGATTTACCAATTTATCCAGTGGTAATTTTTTCTTTTGATGAGCCAAAGCGTCCTGAACCTCAAAACTATCGCGTTAGATTTGGCGATTTCAATGTGTTGGAATTTCAGTTTGCTGCTATTCAACTCAATCGTTTAAGTTGGCGGGATTTTCTAACTCAACCAAATCCAGTAGCCGCAGCATTGATGGCAAAAATGAATATTCCCAAACAAGAGCGTCCGCAGGTAAAAGCAGAATGTTTGCGATTGCTGGCAACGTTAAGATTAGACCCAGCCCGAATGCAATTAATTTCTGGGTTTGTGGATACATATCTGCGTCTGGATGCAGCCGAGGAACAAGCTTTTCAAGCGGCTATCGATACAATGGGGTTAACACAGCAGGAGGAAATTATGGAAATTGTTACTAGTTGGGAAGAAAAAGCTGCCCAAAAAACAAAAAGAGAGATTGCTGCGAATTTACTACGTGAGGGGATCGCAACTGAGACAATTGTGCGAGTCACAGGGTTAACGCCAGAGCAAGTGCAGGAATTACTCTCACAGCTAACTCAAGAGAATTGATATCAACCACGCTCCCAGCATCACGTCTACTCCCGTTTACGTCGCTAATACTGGCAGTGCTTACCAATACCAAGTGCAAGCAACTGACCCAGATGCAGGCGATCGCCTAACGTACCAACTTCTCTCTGTCCCTGCTGGTGTTACTGGTATTACCATTGATGCGACTACTGGGTTATTGACCTGGAGTAATCCAGTGGCTGGTAACTACAGGATTGTGGTTGGGGCTGTAGATGATGGTGGATTGGGTGCGGCACAAGGGTTCAACTTGACTGCACGAGCTAACAATGCGCCTGTGATTCGCTCAAATCCTGTGCTAACTGCTACCCCTGGTAGTGCTTATGCTTATGACATCATTGCGGCGGATGTGGATGGTGATCGCTTAACCTACACCCTCGACCAAGCATCCCGTGACAAAGGCATAACTTTAGATACACTGGGCAGACTGCGCTGGAATCCGACTACTAGCAATGTTGGCACTCACCGCATTGTGGTATCTGTCAGCGATGGCATTACGTCTACGCCGCAGCAGTATGACCTTGTGGTGGCGGCTGATGATGTAGCACCACAAGTCAGGCTGATAGCTAATTATGACACGGTTAATCAAGGTGAGACAGTCATCTTCCAAGCCAGAGCTACTGACAACATAAAGGTTGCTGGCTTGCAGTTGCTTGTTAACGGTAATGCGGTTGTGCTTGATGCTAACGGTATGGCGAGGGTGGCAGCTAGTGAATTAAAAGACTTGAACGCCGTTGCGATCGCCACTGATACGGCTGGTAATACTAGCCAAGCAACATTCGATGTAATTGTCCGCAATCCTGATAGTGTCAACCCTCCTGAAGTTAGCCTTAACCTTGGTGCGATCGCTGGTAGTCTAATCACTGCACCTGTCAATATTGTTGGTACTATCAACGATGACGATCTCAAGTATTACACCCTGGAAGTCGCGCCTGTTGCTGGTGGGGAGTTCAAAGAAATTTTCCGAGGTACAACTACAGTCAATAACAATGTACTAGGCAAATTTGACCCGTCTTTGCTGCAAAATGACTCGTACATCCTGCGTTTAACTGCCTATGACCAAGGTAATAATGCCAGCACGGTTGAGGAGGTTGTTGATGTTGCTGGCGAGTTGAAACTTGGTAACTTTAGGCTGTCGTTTACGGATTTGACTGTGCCTGTAACGGGGATACCGATCACGTTGACACGCACGTATGACACCCTCACTTCGGGTATCACTGATGACTTCGGGTATGGGTGGCGGATGGAGTTCAGAGATACCGACCTGCGAACTTCTCTGCGTCCGCCAAGTGAGGAGGATGCGTTGATTGGCTACCAGTCGGCGTTTAAGGATGGAACACGGGTTTATATTACTTTACCTGGAGGAAAAAGGGAGGCGTTTTCGTTCCGTCCTACTGTTGACCCGATATTCGGTTTGGCAAGTGCGATTGGGGGTGTTAACACTACAGTTTACAAACCTGCTTTTGTTGGTGACAAAGGGGTGACAAGTACCCTCACTGTGAAGAGTGCGCGGATTCTGCGGAAGGATGGGACGGATGAGTATATTGGCTTGAACGGTGGTATCAATTACAATCCGGCAGATATCAATTTCGGTAATGTGTACGTGCTAACGACCAAGGAAGGGGTTGTTTACGAAATTGACGCGCAGACTGGGGATTTACTCACTGTAACAGATACAAATGGCAACAAGCTGACTTATACGGATGATGGTATCTACAGTTCTGCCGGGAAACAAGTAACCTTTGAGCGCGATGCACAGGGGCGGATTGCTACGGTCAAAGACCCGATGGGTGAGTTAATCAGATATGAGTATAACGCGAACGGGGATTTGGTAAGTGTTAAGGATCAAGAACAATTTGAGACTCGCTTTGTTTACGACACTACCCAAGCACATTATTTGAAAGAAATCATCGACCCATTAAACCGTACTGGTGCAAAAGTTGAGTACGGTGATGATGGTAGGCTGAAGAAAACACTAAATGCCACAGGTAATTCTGTAGAGATTGACTACGACCCTGCAAACTCGCTGCAAACAGTTAAGGATGTGTTAGGACATCCTACCACTTATGAATATGACACCAGAGGTAATGTTGTACGGGTTGTTGACGCACTGGGTAATCAAACCCGCATGGTATATGACGACAATAACAACCTGTTGCAAGTAACAGATGCTAATAATCTTGTTACTAAGTATGAGTACGACGACAAAGGCAACCTGAAGTCACGTACAGAGCAGTATTGTGGTTGTGCCACTGTCACCCCTGGAACTTCATACTACACATACGACAAGTACGGCAACATGACATCGTTAGTGACACCAACTGGTGCTTCCATGACGATGAAGTATGACAGCTATGGTCAAATGCTATCGATGAAGGATGGCAAAGGAAACCTGATTCAGTCGTTCAGTTATTATGCCAATGGCTTAGTCAGAAGTGAAACAGACTCCACTGGTACAACAATCTACGAATATGACGAAGAAGGTAATGTAATTCAAACTACCGACCCGGATGGCAGCATTACAACAATGGAGTATTACGCCAATGGTAAGCTGAAGCGGATGGTGGAAGATAATGGAACTCCTGATGACACCAGTGATGATGAGATTTTTACTTTTGAGTACGATAAGCTGGGACGAGAGAAATTTGCTGACTACGGTAATGGCATCTGGGTGAAATACGATTATGAAGGTGTTGGTAGTGATTGGACTAAACTGGAAGCTCCCACCATCGGTAAAATCGAGCGCAAATTAACTGCTGATGGTAAATTAGCGGGGTGGGTGACAGCTGATGGTGGTACGCCGACGTTCAAGTACGATCTAGCTGGGCGTTTGTGGAGAGAAACTGATGCCAGTGGTAATGATGTTACTGAATATGGGTATGATGCCGCCGGAAGAGTAACCAGCGTCAAAGATTTGCAAACTGGCGCAATCACTACCAAAAAATATGATGCAGGTGGTCGGGTAATTGAAGAAGTCGATACCCTGAAGGTGTTTACTCGGTACAATTACAACTCTCGCACAGGTCGTCTAGATTCCACCGAAAGCGGTAAATATTTAACTAATGCTTCAGGTAATCTCATTCTTGATGCCAATAATAATCCCATAGTTGACACAACTGTGGAAATACGGACTTACCGCTATGAATACAACGGTTTGCAAACAACGGTAATTGACCCATTGGAACGTAGAACAACAACTGTCTCTGATGATTATTACTTGCCGAAAGAAACAATTTACCAATTACGTGATGGCAGTAAATTTAGCGAGAAAACGGAATATCTCTATGCCAATAATCTGCAAGAAGCCAAAGATTATCCCACTAGAGTAGTTGATATCGGTGGCAATGACCGTGTATTTGAGTACGATACTCAAGGTCGCTTGAAGACAGCAACTGATTTGGGCAATGGCAAATACATTTACGACTATGGTGATGATGGGTTAGCGAAGATTACTTCCCCAACAGGTGAAACTTTACAGTATGACTATGATGCACTAGGTAATTTGGCAAAAGTTACTTATGGCGATAATGCGTTCAAACAGATGACTTACAATACCGTAGATAATCGTCTAGAAACCGTAACATTGCCAAGTGGAGAAACCATAACTTACGATTATGATGAGGCTGGGCGGTTAAAATCGCAAACTTCGTCTACTAATGGTAGTGTTAGCTTCACTTACACTGCTGAGGGTGCAGTCAAGACAATGACTGATTCTACTGGCACAACGACTTATCGCTATGACAGCAGTAAGCGTCTTGAAGGGATTGATTCTCCTAACGGTAGCAGTATTAGCTACACTTACGACATTGTGGGGCGCATCAAAACACTAACAGAAAAAGGTTCTGCTACTGCAACAGCGTACACGACTGAATATGACTACGATGCTTTTGGCAATCTTAGCTGGATAAAAGACCCTGCTGGTGGCATCACTAGAATGAAGTACGATATCGTGAACCGTTTGCAAGAAAGAACACTGCCTAATGGTGTGAAGACAACTTATGAATACGATGACCTTGATAGAATAAAATCTATTGCTCACACAAACGCACAAGGTCAGGTATTGGCATCTGTAACTTATGAACGTGAAGGTATTGGCGAACCCAGCAAGATAACCCGTGAAGATAATTCCTATGTGCTATTGGAGTATGATTCAGCACTGCGGGTTGAAAAGGAATCTTACTACAATGCTGCTGGGCAATTGCTGAATGAAACTACCTATACTTATGATGCCTCTGGTAAGCGACAAGTACAATCAACAAGCACAGGCGATCGCACATTTAATTACACAACAGGCTATCAGTTAGATACTGTAACTGAAGCAGGCGAAACCGAAAACTACGATTATGACGCTAATGGTCGGTTAACGCTGATTGAGCGTAATGGTAAAGTCCTTGATTTAAACCACGATACTTACGACCGCTTAACTACTGTTGAAAATGAAACAACTGGTGAAACAACACAGTATGTTTATGATGGTGCTGGTAACAGGGTTAAAGCAGTCGAAAGGACGCAAGAACGTAGATTCTTGGTAGCACCTGCGATGGGCGGTAGCTTACAATCTACTGACCTCATCACTGATGGTAGCGGTAATCTCATCAGTAACTACATTTACGGTGGCGGTAGCAGTCCCTTCATGCGGTTAGATGCTAACGGCAATGCTGTGTACTACCTCACCGATGCAATGGGTAGTGTAATAGGATTGGCTGACGGTAGTGGTGCAAGTTCAGGTAAGTTTCTGTATGATGCGTTTGGGGATATTCTCTCGCAGGTAGGTGGTACAGATAGTAATGCGGGTGGTGATTTTAGGTTCCAAGGGCAGTGGTTAGAATCTGAGAGTGGGTTGTATCACTTTAGGGCGAGAGATTATGATCCTGCAACAGGCTTATTCTTGAGCCGTGACCCAGTGGATATTATGGAGATGGAGCCGGAGAGTTTTAATCCCTATCAATTTGTGTATAACAATCCCTACATATATAGCGATCCAACAGGGATGTTTACTATTACTGAGGCTAATGTTACTAATGCCATTAATAAAATTTTAGAATCCATAGAAACAAATACTAAATATCAATTCCAAGAGGGAATTAAGGATAAAATAAAAGAGATTTCTACTGAAATCTTGACCAGTTTTATTAAAACAGTTACTCCCTTTAATTTTCAGCCATTCATTAATCCAAAGGGTGATGTTGGTTTTGTACTTGAAGATTTATTATTGGGTTCTGTACGTCAATTATTACAAGATGTTCCTTTTCTTGATAAATTATATGTTGCAGTAGGAATTAATGACGCAGGGGAACCAAAATATAAAGGATTTAACATTAATGATAATATTGATTTGAATGCAAAGAAACCAACAAGCTTCTCTTATCCTGACTTTATTTTTAAAGAGGGTGAACCTGTAGATACAGATAAAAATCCTCCAGCATATCTAATTGGAGATATTAAATTTGATGCTGGACAAATAAAAGTACAGAATGATACTCAGTTAAAAAGGATTTTAACATATACAAAATATCCTGGTGTAGGTAGTGGAAGTCTTAAGGCAGTCGCAAGAACTGGTGGAGGCCATACTTATGCTCCATTTGCCTTGTATTTAAGTGTAAAAAAATTGACGGAAGATGAAGAAAACCATTATGAGAAATATGCTTTGAAGAATTTCGGTGTTGTTTTATCTCTACTTGATTTTGGTTTATAGAATATGCTGTTAGATTCTCTTTTACTGTTAAATGCTGTACAGTCGAACGATATTCAAAGAGTTAAAGAGCTAGTATCGAATTATCAAATAACTCCTGACAATGCTTATCAATCTCTGATTGAAGCAGTAGATAAAGAACTTTTAGAAATCGTTAGACTCTTTGTCAAAGCAGGATTAGATGTAAACTTTGAGTTGTTGGATGGTATACCTCTTGAGCGTGCTGTTATGACAGGAAATTTACCTATAGTAAAAGTACTACTTGAAGGTGGTGCAGACGTAAATTATCCATTGAAATCTGATGATAATTACACACCACTATTTTCTGCTGCTTGTAATGGAAATATAGATATGGTCAAACTATTAGTTGAAGCTGGTGCGGATGTTAATTGTCTGTGGAGTGGAAATTATGCTCTACAAGGAGCCGCAGAAGGTGGTCATGAAGAAGTCTATAATTACTTATATTCATTGACCAACCCTGAATTGAGAGAGGGGACAAGAGAACGTTTATTAGTTGGTATACGTATAAAGTCAAGAGAACAGTTAGCTAATCCACAAATTAATGTTCTTACTGATGCAGTTGATAACGACAACCTATGCCAAGTTAAGGAAATTATTGCTAGAGGAGCAGATATTAACGCTCCTAATACAGATGGGTTAACTGCTCTTATTACAGCATCTGCTAAAAGTAGATTATCAATATTAAAAGAATTATTAGTATTAGGTGCTAATCCAAATATTGGAGATGATGATGGTAAAACTCCATTAATGTATGCTGTTGGAGAAAGTAATAATAGAATTCATATTTGCATAAATTTAATTCAGGCTGGAGCAAATATTAATGTTCAAGATAATTATGGAAGGACAGCCTTAATGGAAGCAGCAAATATTGGCAGTCCTAGCTGTGTTCAATTATTGATTGAAATGAACGCTGACATTAATATCAAAGATTGCGAGGGAAAAAGTGCTTTAGATTACGCTTTGCTTCATTCTCAAGACAATTATTTTTGGGCTGCCAATGTCAACTATCCTGCTGTTGTTGAAATTCTTCAGCAGGCAGGAAATATATGATAAAGCTGCTGTTAGGGAACAAATAAGATTAATATATCATTAAAGTAAGCGTCATTCAGAAAAACAGCAGATCACTACTCATTCCAATTTTCCAATTCCCTACTAACGCAACCAATTTGCAATTGCGGAAACTTTACCAGGTTCCTTGTGTTATAACTCCCCCACCGGACACCGCCGCATCATCTCCTGCAACACCACCGCCTCACCATCCGCCGTATACACAACCTCCCCTGACATCGCAATCACAATTCTCTCCCGCCTCGCCCACTCAAACCATTCTTTTACAGCAGATTGAACCTGCGTGGATTCCGGTTTCCGCCCCTCCTTGCAAGCAGCTACAAACACAGCTTCCGGTGACTTAACCCCTTTCCAATTTCGTAACGCTTCTTTGAGATAGGCGATCGCGCCCGGAACATTTTCCCAATACCGCTTGACTGTGCGCTGAATCTCTCCGTTTAACCGGAAGTGTAGTGTACAGGGGATTTCTCGTAGCTGCTGCAATACATCCTGAACCTCCTGCTGACTGGGCTGTACTGACTTTTCTTGTGGTTCAGTGTAATCATCATCACTAGAGTCTCTTGATTGAAAATTTGACGCAACCGAGGCTGCGGAAGAATGACCCTCATGAGTATCTATCTCGTTAGTCGAGTCATCTTGTTCTGGTTCATCAACGAAGTGAGTAATTTGGGGTAACTCTGATTCCTGGTCACATTCCAAAATCTCGGTTTTCACTTCCTCAGTTTTTTCAAGCTCAACAGCAGTGTGTTGTTGTGAAGCGAACTCTTGAGAAGGGAACTCTTTGATATGATCTGCTGGGAGTGAGCAGATCGATATGTCCAAATTGCTCACATCGATCTGCTGATTTTGACAAATGCGATTCCATAGGGCTTGTACGTTCTCGACGTTAACTGTGAACCAGTTGGCTTGATACCATGTCTTCTCACTGTGACGACACACATCAATCAACTTAAAATTATCCCTTAAGTTGGCGATCGCTCGTCTAATGGCTGATATGGTGAGGAATGGCAGTGTTTTACCCCAATCAGTGAGGGTCTTCCAAAACCAACGCCTGCCATCACCCTTGATGTGTTTGGATATTTGACAAAAGTAATGAATCTGCTGGAGTATTACTGCTTCTTCTAAACCAATCTCGGAGGCCAGTAGCGGCGGAACTAACAGAGGGGATTCGGGGGTGATTAATTTACTGGTCATATATTTTACTCAATATTTAAAATGGCATATTTTTTTGGTCTTCTTCTGGAGCTTGTGACCAAAATTCGCGGAGTGCTTGGAGTTTCGCTGCCTGTAGTCGCTGTTTCTCTTCGGGCGACACTTCCCCAACTAATTGCTGTAATTCAGCCTGTTGTCGTTGCTTCAGCTGCTCAGTAGTTAAAGCTGGTAAAGCCAGAGGCTCATTTTTGGCGGATGGACGAAAACCACGACGACGGTACAAAAACCGGAAATGGCGTTTGTCTTGCGGGGGGAGCGATCGCCATATTTCGGAATCCCAGCCGGGGGGTATAAAGTCAGATGATGGGGGCAGTAGCGTTTGGACTTGCGCTTGTAATTGGGCGAAATTTTGTTGTAGTTCCTGAATTTGTTGTTGCAGTTGAGGAATTAGCTTGACTGATTCTTTGGCAATTACTTCACATTGCAGAAAGTATTTGCGGATCTGTCTACCTTGTTCACTCTTCGAGAGCATCCCCATTTCTTTGAAGCATTCGGTTGTCAAATAAATTTTTTCGACTGGTCTACCTGCTTTTGAATTTTCCTCAGAAGTGATGAAAACTTTATATGGTAAAGCTTCTAGAGATTCATCTTGGAGTTGTACGAAATAATCGAAATTTCGTTCAAAGTAACTACTCAACATTCTTTTGGCATTGCTCTTGGTGCTATACCCCAGCACAGACCAAGCCCAATCAAAATCTATAATCTGGTTGCTGTTGTGCAAATTTTGAGCCAGTTCAAGCGTAAATTCTGGTGTCATAATTTTTAGTGGTTGTTGATATTTGGCGCATGAAAATATCAGCAGCAGTTGAGCTATGCTGCATCCAGTTTTTTGGTTGTAGAGAGTGAGTTCTATTTACTGGTTGTGTTCATGCCAGAAGCGCAGTTCATCCTTGAAATAGCGGTCTGTCTTCTTGGGCTGGTCTTTCCAATGCTCCCAAGCCACCCACACTTCATCCCCCAGGTCTTCGATGACTTCACCTCTGGCGTTATACAAAGCACAGTAGGGGTCAGAGTGAGCAACAATAGAACCATTACCAATACTTGGGGGTTGTCCAGATTTCTCCAAAGCAGTGATTAGCTCGGTTTCTTGCGGTGTCAATTCCGCCCAGTAGTCCTGTTTGATAACCTCATACTCAGTAGCCACTTCCAGATAATCCCACCAACTACACCCAGGTTTGGCCAGCACACGTCGAATATCGCTAACTGCTTGGGGTAATAATTGCAATTGTTCGGCTCGATATGCGATCGCAGATGGTGTTGGTTCACTGCCCAAAAGCACAGCCGCAGCTTGCAAAGCTTGGGTATTGTTCATTGCGCTAGCGAGATTCCCCAAAGCTATACCCATGAGCCGTAAGCATTCTTGGGCATTTTCTTTGGGTGGTTCAACAGCCAGCGATCGCAGGTCAATGGTTCGGTCGAGCGATCGCTTGACTTCTTTATTCAGTGCCTTGGTAGCCTGTTTGGTTAGAGTATTACCCCACTCTTGAGCAGGTCTTTGTTGTACAGCGTTCTCTAACTCCTGAATCCGTTGTTGTAGTCGCTGGTTTTCAAGCTCCAACTGCCTTAGCCCCTCCATCTCGTCTAGCCGTTGCTGCAATTGGATGTTATGCTCCTTCTGCTGTTGAAACAGTTTCTGCACAGAGGAAAGTTGTTCTTGTACTCGTGCTTCTGCGATGGCTGTGGCTTCTGAGAGTAGGCCAATCCTCAAGTCCTGCTCCAGCCGTTCTAATTCCTGCTGGTGTTGCTGCTTTAGTTGTGTGATCGCATCAGCATATTCTTTGGGGTAAGTTCTTTCATTGCTAAATGACACAATTGCGTCATTACTGAAGTTAGTCAAATCATCATTGTTCACCAACAGCCTCTCACCATCAGCAAATGTGACAATCTGCTGGGTGGGGTTTGGTGGTTCTGACTCAATTACTCCCTCTTCTCCACATCTAGGGTGAGATTGTGATGAAACCCTAACCGAATGACACAATTGCGTTTTTGAATCTTCGGCTGTAGTATCGTTCTCAGCAGGATTTACGACCTTTGGCACAACCTTTTGTACTGCTTTGGCAAAGTCTGCGGCGGTAGGGAAGGGTTTTTCTTTGGCTGCGATCGCAACGGCTTCATGCAATTTGTCGGGAGTTTTGACCAGTTTTAGTAAGGGTCGGGTTTGAGAGGGTTTAGTGATTTTGTCCTTTAGTTCGTCGGGAAGAGAATCAACTACTTTCTTAGCAGTGAGTAAATCTCTAACCCTTCGGTATCCTCCGTATTTGGTCAACTCTTCATTACAGTAACTCTCAAAACTCTTATACCCAGCATCTTTGTAATAGGAGTTATTGCACATCAAGCACAATTCTTCTATCGCTTGCCACTCAAAGCGGTCAATGGCGGCGAATGTTTCTTGAATGCTGGTGTTGAGAGTGCTGTAGCTGGGTACTAATGTTTGTTTGCGGTCTAGTGTCAGCATGGCATTACCTAAATACCAAAAATTGGTTAATGCAAATGAAAACTGCCGTACTATCAGCAACCACCTTCGATTCCCCTTAAAAAAGGGAATTATTTTTTGCCATCATCTCCTTAAAATAAATTGACAACCCAATTTGACGGCTGAAATGCTCTTGCCGTCTATGAATTCCTGTATAACTGAGCTGGTTAGTTGAACTCGTAGTACAAAAATATATTGCCACATGACAACTGAAAGTGCAAATATAAAAGTAAAAAATACAAAGGAGGTAATTATGGTTCCCCTGGATTGGGTTGTTATGCTTGCATGGAATAAAGAATGTGGGAATAACTTAAGATCATTGCGTGGCAAGAAGTCTAGACGCGAAATTGCAGATGCACTTTTTAGCCAGCAGGTAGAATGCTCTCAAGAATACATCAGAAAGCTGGAAAATGGCGAAGCTGCCTCTGTTTCCACAAAAATTATCACAGCAATCGCTAAAACCCTTGGTGTAGAACTGATTGAAATTATGTCTGAGTTGCGTGTTGAAGTTACAAAAAATATTTGCACTACTAGTTGAATTTTGTACTCTGAGTTGTTATTATAGATATATCAAAACAAAAGACGACCGCACCAGTCTCGCAAACTCAGCGATCGCCTTTCTACCTTTTATCAAAGGAATATCTATTATGACCTACACAACCGATACACAGCAAGCACCCATAAGCTTCAACCGCACCCCAATAGATGAGCAAGCCGCAGCACAGGCAGAGTTATACAGCCATCTCGAAGCACAAACACAAGCTGTAGCTCCCGAAGAATACACCAGCATTGAAATCAGTTTTTACGATCACGAAATCTACTTCAATGGTCAACTGATAGCCAAAATCACCTACGACAGCAACGATTTTGTCACTCAACCTTGGCTTGTATTGGTCAACGGTAAAGAAGAATTCAGAGCTAATGCTTGGGCAAAGTGCTACCGCTACATCTGCACACATCACAAAAATGGTTCTTTACCTGTACAAGAACCAGAAACCCCAGTCACTACAACTGGTAACGAAATTATGGTACAGATTGCTCAGGCTTGTGAAAACTTTGGTCTTGAGTTGCTTGACGATGGAATTTACAGAGGCGACGAGAAATTAGGCGAAGCAGGTTGCACAGATGGCCAATGGTGGTTTATCAGAGCATCTGAAGGCAATCAGGAACAGGTCTTGTGTGATTCGGAAATGGATGCTGTCTACTGGCTGTCAATGGTGGATAGCGTAACTCTTCCTGAAATCGATGATTACGACCATTTGCTAGACCTGCCATTTGACCAACTGACGAGTGTGCAATGGGAACGGCTACAGGAGTATGAGTCAATGCTAGAGCTAGTCGCTGCGTAAATCAACATTCAGGAATCAGAAGCGAATATTCTTCTGATTCCTAATTTTTTCTCTTCATTTATTAACCAATTAGAACAATGGAAGCAACAATATCAATTCCCCAGGGTTGGCAATACCCCAGATTTGCTTTTGGGCAACGGACGGAACGGGGTCAAATCATTGGCATGAAGTATTACGCCCAAAATACTTTTCTAGCTGACGAATATGGTGCAGGTTGGCGTTATGTTCTACTGCCTAACAAGAATACTGAAGATGAACAAACTCGGCTTGAGGATGAAATAAAACTGCTCTCACCAGAGGAATTAAAGGCAGTTTTAGAGGCAGAAATCAGCAACCACTTGCGCCAAGTTAAATTGCTGAAACACGAATTAAAAGCAGTTGGTATGAGTGTTGTGTCAACTGAATCTACTACCCAAACACAGGCAAATAATCAGATAGAGCATCAGTCTTCAATATCTCCTCCAGAATTACACAAATTGATTGATGCGGCAAAATTTGTCATCAGAGAAATTGCAAAACACTCTGATTTCCAACAACTAGATTATCACCCCGACCTGACTATTGGTGATGCTCAAAGTGCGCTTTCTTATTTGCAAATGGAACTGGAATTAAAGCAACAGCCTGCCAGTATCGAAAACAGAAGCATAGACATCATTCCAAGTGCAGAATCAGCTTAATTAAACCCACTAAAGGCGATTCACCTTTGGATTGCCAAACACAACATTAATGCTGTTTTTATATGTTTTGGAGGTTTATTTATGAGCAGAAAATGGACTCCCCAAGAGATAGAAACTTTAGAAGAAATGGCAGAATCTTACACGCCAAAACAAATAGCATTTCGCTTGAAAAGACGAGGGTACAATCGTAGTCTCGAAGGAATCAGGAAAAAGCTTCATTCGCTAGGTTACTCTGTACGTCCTACCCTTGATAACTACAGTTGTAATGAAGTCGCTAAAGTATTGCAGGTAGATTCTGGTACTGTTGCTGCTTGGGTAAAGCGTGGCTGGCTCAAAGCTATCAAACCATCTGTGCATCAATACCAAATTAAAAGCCGAGATTTGAAGCGATTCCTTCAAAATCCTCCCCGCAGAATTAGAAATCTAATTGCATCTTTGGATCAACAAGCTATTAGGTATTTGGTGGGTTAATTATATTACAGACAAAAACATTAATTAGAAAAAGGCGATTCCAAGATTGAGTCGCTATTTTTTATTTTATCGAACAGAATTCAGGAGTCAGGAGTCAGAATTCAGTATGAATTCTACACGAGTTGTGGATGAAAAAGCGGGTTTAAGACCCCAGCTAAATTAAAAATTTAGCAGTCTACAATTAGTGGCGGGTCTGAATCCCACACTAATAACATTCTGACTTCTGACTTCTGACTTCTGACTTCTGACTTCTGACTTCTTCTTCAACTAATATAAAAACTTAATTTACCCTTGATTAAGGTATAGTATTTGCATAGTTGCTATGAATAACTTAGACAATAAATTATGATTGACCATGACAGATTATTCAAAGAATTATTATCTACCTTTTTTGTGGAATTTCTCGATTTATTTTTACCGCAAGTATCTAGTCAAATAGACCGAGATTCCATTCAGTTTTTACCCCAAGAAGTGTTTACCGATGTTACCTCTGGCGAAAAGAAAGAAATTGATTTACTGGCGCAAGTGCGTTACCAAGGGCAGAAAACTTGTTTTTTAATTCATGTCGAGAATCAATCTTATACTGAAAAAATCTTTGCAAAGCGGATGTTTAAGTATTTTGCTCGGCTGCATGAGAAATACGACTTACCAATTTATCCAGTGGTAATTTTTTCTTTTGATGAACCAAAGCGTGCAGAACCGCAAATTTATCGCGTGGCGTTTCCAGACTTAAATGTACTAGAATTTCAATTTGCAGCCATTCAATTAAACCGTTTAAGCTGGCGGGATTTTCTCACTCAACCTAATCCAGTAGCCGCAGCATTGATGTCGAAAATGAATATTCCCAAACAAGAGCGTCCGCAGGTAAAAGCAGAATGTTTGCGATTGCTGGCAACCTTAAAATTAGACCCAGCCCGAATGCAATTGATTTCTGGGTTTGTGGATACTTATTTGCGTCTGGATGCAGTCGAAGAGCAAGTTTTTCAAGCGGCTATCGATACAATGGGGTTAACACAGCAGGAGGAAATTATGGAAATTGTTACTAGTTGGGAAGAAAAAGCTGCCCAAAAAACAAAAAAAGAGATTGCTGCGAATTTACTACGTGAGGGGATCGCAACTGAGACAATTGTGCGAGTCACAGGGTTAACGCCAGAGCAAGTGCAGGAATTACTCTCACAGCTAACTCAAGAGAATTGATATCAATCACGCTCCCAGTATTACGTCTACTCCCGTTTACGTCGCTAATACTGGCAGTGCTTACCAATACCAAGTGCAAGCAACTGACCCAGATGCAGGCGATCGCCTAACGTACCAACTTCTCTCTGTCCCTGCTGGTGTTACTGGTATTACTATTGACTCGACCACTGGGTTGTTGACTTGGAATAACCCTGTTGCTGGTAATTACAGGATTGTCGTTGGGGCAGTTGATGATGGTGGATTGGGGGCTGCACAGGGGTTCAACTTGACTGCACGGGTGAATAATGCTCCCTTTATTCGGTCTAATCCTGTGTTAACTGCTACTCCGGGGAGTGCTTATGCTTATGATGTGATAGCCGCAGATGTGGATGGCGATCGCCTCACCTATACCCTCGACCAAGCATCCCGTGACAAAGGCATCACACTTGATATACTAGGCAGACTGCGCTGGAATCCGACCGTTAGCAATATTGGCACACACCGCATTGTGTTGACTGTCAGCGATGGTATCGTGTCCACTCCGCAGGAATACGATTTAGCGGTGGCGGCTGATACTGAAGCACCACTAGTTAGGCTGATAGCTAATTATGACACGGTTAATCAAGGTGAGACAGTCATCTTCCAGGCTAAAGCCACTGATAATATTCGGGTTGCTGGTTTGCAACTGCTGGTCAATGGAAATGCTGTGGTACTTGATACCAATGGGATGGCGAGATTTACGCCAACCACAGCCGGGACAATCTTTGCTCAAGCGATCGCAACAGATACAGCAGGGAATATCGGGCAGGCAACATTCGATGTGGCAGTAATTGATACCAGTGACTTGAATGCACCTGAAGTCAGTTTGAATTTGGGTGCGATCGCCGGTAGTTTAGTCACAGCACCGATTGATATTAGGGGGTCGATTTCCGATGATGGGCAGTTAGATTATTACCGCCTACTAGTTGCGCCTGTTGCTGGTGGCGAGTTTAGGGAAATATTATTTGTCGATAACCCTAGTGCGATTGCTAACGGTGTTCTCGGAAAATTCGACCCGTCCTTGTTGCAGAATGACAGCTATATTCTCAGGCTGGAAGTGGCTGACAACGGCGGTAATATTTCGTACTCCGAGGAAGTGGTGGATGTTGCTGGGGAACTGAAACTGGGGAATTTTAGGCTGTCGTTTACTGACTTGACTGTTCCTGTGACTGGTATACCCATTACTCTCACTCGCACCTATGACACGCTCACTTCGGGTATTACTGATGACTTTGGGTATGGGTGGCGGATGGAGTTTAGGGATACTGATTTACGGACTAGTTTGCGATCGCCGAGTGAGGAGGAGCAACTACTGGGCTACCAGTCGGCGTTTAAGGATGGAACACGGGTTTATATTACTTTACCTGGAGGAAAACGAGAAGCCTTTACTTTCCGTCCTACTGTTGACCCGATATTTGGATTGGCGAGTGCGATCGGTGGTGTTAATAGTACAGTTTACAAACCTGCGTTTGTTGGTGACAAAGGCGTTACCAGCACCCTCACTGTGAAGAGTGCGCGGATTCTGCGGAAGGATGGGACTGATGAGTATGTTGGTTTGAACGGTGGTCTAAATTACAATCCGGCTGATGTTAATTTCGGTAACGTGTACGTGCTTACTACGAAAGAAGGCATAGTTTACGAAATTGACGCGCAGACTGGTGATTTGTTGACTGTCACTGATACTAATGGTAATAAGCTGACGTATACGGATGACGGTATCTACAGTTCCAGTGGTAAGCAGGTTACTTTCGAGAGAGATGCTCAGGGGCGGATTGCTGCGGTTAAAGACCCAATGGGTGAACTCATTCGGTACACCTACGATGCGAAGGGCGATTTGGTGAGTGTTACCGACCGTGAAGGTAATACTACCAAAATGGAGTACAACCAACAGCGATCGCACTACCTGGACAAAATCATTGATCCACTCAACCGGTCTGGTATCCGCAATGAGTACGGTGATGACGGACGGTTGAAGGAGATTGTGGATGTTAACGGTCAGAAGGTGGAAATGTCCTATGACCCCAGCAATTCCAGACAGACTGTACTAGACCAACTTGGTCATGCCACTATCTACGAATACGATACTCGTGGCAATATTCTCACTGAAATTGACGCTGAGGGTCAGATTACCAAACGTAAGTATGATGATGACAATAATGTTCTGGAAGAAACCGTTATCTCAGATCGTTCTGGCCCAAATGGTTTTACAACAAAATATACTTACGACAACAAGAATAATTTATTGACTCAAGAAGATGCGCTAGGTAATGTTACTCGTAATACCTATGGTGCTTACAGTCGCTTGTTGACACAGACTGATGCCTTGGGGCGTACTAGTATCAACGTGTACGACAGTTATGGAAACTTGAGTGCTAGTAAAGATGCACTTGGTAAGGTCACAAGCTACGGCTATGACGGCGATGGTCAGCTAACTTCAGTCACAGATGCCAATAAGCAGACTACCCGTTTTGACTATGACTCAAACGGCAACGTTACACAAGTAACAGATGCTTTGGGCAATGTCACCAAATACACTTACAACCGTAATGGTGACAAGCTGACCGAGACAAGATACATGACTCTGGCTAACGGCCAAGTACGGGAGCTATTAACAAGGTGGACGTATGATGATAACGGTCGCATGAGGACTATGACCGATGCTGAAAATCATACAACTACTTACGAATACGACGCTAACGGTAAGCAGATTGCTATAATTGATGCGCTTCAGCACCGGACTGAATATAAGTACAACGAGAGGGGTGAACTGGTAGAAACTATTTATGCAGACAACACTCCTGATAATCCATTTGATAACTTGCGAGATATCAGTCGCTACGATGCAGCTGGGCGCACGATAGCCACCATTGATAAAGCTGGAAGAGAAACGCGCTTTGTTTACGATGATGTCGGTCGATTGTTTGAAACTATTGTTCCAGACAACACGCCAAGTAATTGGGATGATAATCCTAGAACTCGGATTGAGTATTACACAGATGGCTTGGTTAAGGCGCAAATTGATGAGAGGGGTAATAGAACCGAGTTCCGCTATGATGCGGCAGGGCGGCAGATTGAAGTTATTTATGCCGACGATACACCAAATACTTTAAATGACAATCCCCGCACTACTTATAAATATGACAAAGCAGGGCAGCGAATTGCCCAAACAGATGCTTTCAATCATACTACTACGTTTAAGTATGATGATCTAGGACGGTTGACCAGAACTGAGTTTAACGATAAAACGTACACTACCAGCGAATACGACAACTTAGGTCGGCGCATTGCAATGACTGACCAGAATGACAAGCGGACTGAATATCGCTATGATACGCTGGGTCGCCTAACTGGAGTGAAGAATGCGCTTCAGGATTGGACTGAGTATAGTTATAACGAAGTTGGTAATCTGATTTGGATAGAGGATGCTAACGATCATCGCACTGAGTATGAATATGACGGTGTTGGTCGTCGCACAGCAGTAATCTTGCCAATGGATCAGCGTTCCGATAGTGTTTATGATGCAGTTGGCAACCTGAAGACGTACACGGATTTTAACCGTAATACCATAACCTACAGTTACAATCCCATGAACTGGATGACCTCGAAGCAGTTCCAGGATGGATCGAAAGTAACGTATGCTTATACAACAGTAGGATTACAAGACATTATCACTTTTGTTGATGCAAATGGTCAAACTACTGCAACTTACGATTATGATTACGATGAGCGCGATCGCCTCGTCAAGCGCACAGATAATATTGCTGGCGTGAGCCGCAGTATTAGTTATACCTACGATGCTGCAAGTAATCGCACTTCAGTTACTACTGCATCCGGTACAGTTAACTACACATTTGATGTTCGCAACCGCCTTGACCAAGTAATTGAAGATGGATCTGTTACAGCAGATTATGACTATGATGCAGTAAGTAATCTGGTGCGTACCACTTTTGCCAATGGTACGCAAGAGATTCGTCAATATGACGACCTCTATCACCTCAAATATCTAGAAAATCGTAAGGGTGATACTGTTTTCTCAAGCTATACCTACACACTGGACAAAGTGGGCAATCGTACTAAAGTTGTAGAACATAATGGACGTACTGTTGATTATGCTTACGATGCTTTATATAGGTTGACTCAAGAGAAAATCACTGATGCAGTTAACGGCGATCACATCTACGATTACACATTCGATAAGGTAGGCAATCGCCTTACTAAGAATGAAACTGTCAACGGTACTACAACTATTACTAACTACGCCTACGATGCCAATGACCGACTGTTAAATGAGACAGTGAATCAACAGGTAGTTGTTAATTATACTTACGATCATAATGGCAATACCTTAACCAAGACCGAAAATGGCATTACAACTGAATACACCTGGGATTACGAAAATCAGTTGATTGCTGCAAGGGTAAAAGATGCCAACGGCGCAACACAACAATCAATGCAGTATCGGTATAACGACAGTGGTATTCGGGTTACATCAACGGTTAATGGAGTTGAAACCCGGTATCTGATTGATGAAATGCAACCGTATGCACAGGTTTTAGAAGAATATTCTCCTAATAGTTCTGTGCAGGTGGAGTATGTTTATGGCAATGACTTGATTGCTCAGGAACAGAGTAACAGCCGCACTTTCTACCATGTTGATGGCTTGGGTAGTACGCGGGTGTTGACTAATGAGCAAGGTACTGTTGTTAATACTTACGATTATGAGGCTTACGGTAAATTAATCAACTCTACTGGTGGGGTAGAGAATAAATACCTGTTTGCTGGAGAACAGTTCGATCAAGCCTTGGGAGATTATTACAATCGGGCAAGGTATTATGATGCCGATACTGGAAGATTTACACGAAAAGATGATTATGAGGGAAGAATTGCTGAGGTATTAACACTACATAAATATATTTATGCCCATAACAATCCGGTAAATAGTGTCGATCCAACTGGCTTATTTACAATGGGTGAAATGGCTGCTGCTGATACAATTCGTAACGTTTTGGCAGGAATGCAAACTGATAATGGTGGAAAACTTGTATTAGCAACTCTAAGAGGAGACTATACCCCAGGAGATTTTCTTGAAGACAGTGCTATTGCTATTGGGCTATTGCTTGCTGCTCCTGTAATTTATGGTTCATTAATTGTATCGTCTAATTTTATAGCAAGGTACGCCAATTCATTAAGCCGTCTTACTAGCAAGACTTTATCAAGTAGAGGACTAATTCGGATTGGTACTTGTGATGAATGCGCTCAAGTCTTAAAGGCAGAACTGACTAAATATAATATTCCAGGAAGACATATTCGCCTAGAAACAACTGCTGGTAAAAAAGGTGTATTTGGTAGGATTGCTTATGGAGATATAGAAGAACCAATTTCAACTGATGGTTTTCATGAAGCAATTGTTGTTAGGATGGGTAATAAGGATATCGTTTATGATAATCTTAACCCTAAAGGTATAGCTTATGAAGAATGGATGAGTAAATTTGAAGTTTTTCCAGGCAACGGAAATAGGTTAGAAATAGTGAGAAATGAACCATTTTCTTAATAAAATCATCTCCACTTTCTTGCACAATCAACATTACGAAAAATAAAAGGAGTTTAAAAGTGAATTTTTATGAACTTTTACAAGAAATTAAAAGAAGACCAGCTTTATATTTAAGTAGGAAAAGCATTTTTGATTTTCACTCATTTCTTCAAGGTTATGAAATAGCACGAATAAATCTTGGATTTACTAAAACTGAAGAGGAAATAGAGTTTGATGATTTTTTAGAGTGGCTAAGAGAAATCTGTCCTGTTAAAACACATCATACATGGGCCAATTTAATACTGTTTTACTCAGCAGATGAACGCGATGCTTTGGATAAATTATTTGCATTGTTTGATGATTACCAAGCACAAGAGCATAATGAAACTGAAAATGATGACGGGTCAAAAGAGGAGAAATGAGATGTCTGCTTGTGATATTTAAATCCGCACCACTAACCACACTTAAGTGATTTAAGTTATACTAAATGGTTAATCATCAAGCGATTTTATACTTATACACAAATCTTTTAGGTGTAAGTGTAAGTACAAGTATCTTTTTACTTCAACAAATAATAAGGATTATTACCCACAACCGCACTTCACTAGCATCTCTTCTACTGCCACAAAACCCCACTGCGGACACTTCGCCACCAGTTTCTTGATCACAATCCGCACTCGCTGGGTCGTCCGCCCAACATTCCATTAGAAAATCATCCCCTGGATTTTCGCGCAGTTGTTTTGCCATCTTCAATCACCGGACACCGCCGCATCATCTCCGCAATCGCAACCGCCTCCCCATCCGGCGTATACACGATCTCACCCGACATCGCAATCACAATCCTGTTTTTCCTCGCCCACTCAAACCAAGCGATCGCTCCAGGCTTGTCCTGCTGCACCTCCGGCTTCCTCCCCTCCTTACAAGCAGCCACAAACACGGCTTCGGGTGATTTAACCTCTTTCCAAGTCCGCAATGCTTCTTTCAAATAGGCGATCGCCCCTGGCACATTTTCCCAGTACCGCTTGGCCGTACGCTGAATCTCTGTATTGAGCCGAAACTGGGGTGTACAGGGTATTTTTCGTAACTGTTGCAATACAAACGCTACTTCTGTTGACTGGGCGAATTGATTTTCCCCTTAGCTTGGAAGCATAATTATTTGTCTATTATCACTTTATCTAATTCTCAAAATTAGATTGAATATAATATCTCTAAAGCTTAGATAAATAATTAGCAATAATAAAAAAAACTGCTGAAATTGCATAACTGGGTCTAAACGCCAACCCTGAATCATTAATATTATCCCAGATATCAAAATTACAATAGGTACTGCTATTCCTTGGATAACATAAATTACTAAAGCTGAGTTTGTTAGAGAATTTTTTCTTGAAACAAGCCATCCTATCATCAAAATTAAATAAATGATTGCTACCCCTATATACGACAACGCAATTAACTTAATTTCAATCAAACCAGATGTTTTTACTCCAATAGTAACCTGAGCTAAATTTAGCATTTGTAAATTCCTATTTTTTTATGAAGTATCATTGTAGCCGAGTAAACAATTAACTTAAAAGAGTTAAAACCCTGAAAATATTACATGGCGAAACTATTCTTCTCAAAATGACTTTACATATAGTTAACATCCAGCCAACTGTCAAAATTTAATAAAATATAAGTTACTCAGTCAATTTTGAAGGATAAATTAACTGTGTGGTTCTGGAAAAAAGACTCCGTTGAATACGAGATATTCAAAAAATATGAACGAGCGTTAGTCAGTCTTAGCGTTAACTTTTCACTTGAAGAAGTTCAAAACGCTTTAGAAGGCTGCACTTACGGGTTAGAGGATGCACTCAGAAGAACAATTGAGTATGTGCTGTGGTTGCAAAGGAATGGAAAGCAATATTTTCCAAACGCAATTTTGGCTAGTGCTTTACGGGAGCAATGGAAACCAAAAGCATGGCGTGATGAATACCTGGAACTACCAAATCTAGAATCGCCGGGTCAGAGGTGGTGGAATTCAGCAGCTAAAATGTGGGGTTACGATGTCCGCAATCGCCTCGTTGCTGATGTTTTTTATGATGAAGGCACAGAGTTTATCAAATTCACTAACGGCAAAGAAATCACGGTAGAGACAGCATGGCGTTGGGAGTGGGAACGATTGCTGAAATATGCCACTAATCGATAGCTGCTTGCTACTCATCCCACCTCAGCAGCACCCCATCCGCCGCCACAAGCCCCCATTGCGGACACTTCACCACCAGTTTCTTAATCACAATCCTCAAAGCAGGGTCATCTGCCCAGCATTCCATCAGAAAATCATCCCCTGGATTTTCACATAATAGTTCTGCCATCTTCAGTTTTTCCATACGCCAAGGCCGAGCCTTAGAACGCTCAACGACTGCTTCATAAGACCATTTTTCAGGATCAGAGTCAGCTGCCACAGCACAAACACCTTCTCTGCGAGACGCTGCGCGAACAGAATGGGCTTTTGGTTCCTGTGCTGGTAAATTCGACTCGGCAGGGGCGGCGGAAATTGTGTCTTCATGATTGGTTCCCGGCTCATCACCCAATTCCTGGTTCTTTTCTACCAAGGAAGCAGATTGACTCGGTTGAGCTTGGTTCTGGGACTGACTGAGATTTTCAAAATTTATAGCGACGGGCGCGGCGGAAAATTTGTCTTCATGAGGAGTGATCGCATCCTTACCCAAATCCTCGTTTTTTACAGACAACGAAGCGGATTGACTCGGCACAGCTTCTACAAGCGTCAGCGTCGTGCAGTCCGTTACCGCAGGTAACTCTTTCTCTTCTTCCACGCCAAGGACAGTTTGAGGCGATGCACCCCCCAAGGGTGCGATCGCCGTCTCATCAACACACAAATTTTTGTTTTGCGTGGAAGAACCAACTACCTTACCAACAACCTTAGTTGGTTGTTGGTAGGTAGTTAAGGGGTAGTTAGAAACGTTGTTAGGTTTCTGGAACCCTTGCAATTCCTCACTTTTTTGACCATTTTTTTGGAAATGATCCAAATCAGCTTGGATTTGTTTCACTTCGGGGTGGTTTTGGTTCCTCCTGGTGTGGTTGATTTCCTTCCCGGTATGGACAGCTTTCTCGTCACAAGAATTGGTTTCACCGGACGTAGACGATTCCCAGTAAAAGCGATTGTAATAACCGTGCAAGTTACGGACACGGTAGCCAATCAGCCCAGGTCTACCAGATGGTAATCGGCCAAACACTTCCTCATACTGGAACAAGCCCTGAGCCGTCAACGCTGCACCTGCCTTTTGTAGCGACTTATAGGTGAGATTCGTATCCAGCTTGTGAGCAGACCCACCAAATTGTTCTGCTGCAACTGAGTCCAACCATAGCTGCTGCACACAGGGCGGTTGCTGTCTTATCCAGTTAATGTCCTCAATCGAGATTTTGCAGTGAGGTCGAATCGGTTTTTCTTCTGTGGGTTGTTTGTGGTTGCCTTTATTTTGGCCACCTTTGATTGCCTTTAATGCTGTAGTCATATTTTCTCCTAAATTTAAGCATGACAATACGAGCGACATAGTTGCAATGCCGCTTTGTGAATTCAAAATGCAAAATTAAAAATGCAAAGTTAATTTTGAATTTTGAATTTTAAATTTTGAATTGATTGGTTGTTTCTTGCCAGAACCTCAACTCGTTCTTGAAATAGCGATCAGTCTTCTTGGGTTTGTCTTGCCAATGCTTCCAAGCTACCCAGACTTCATCACCCATGTCTTCAATAACTTCACCTTTAGCGTTGTACAAAGCACAGTAAATGTCGGCATGGGCGACGATAGAACCCAGCCCAATCACTTCGTCATCAGAAGAACCAGACTCGGTAACAGTTTCTTCAGGAACCATTGGTTCCGTAATTTGAGAAGATGCGGTTTTTTCGAGGGCAGTGATTAACTCTGCTTCTTGTGGGGTTAACTCTGCCCAGTAGTCGGCTTTGATAACCTCATACTCTGTAGCCACTTCTAAATAGTCCCACCAACTACATCCAGGCTTGGCAAGCACAGCCCGAATATCGCTTACTGCTTGGGGTAGTAGTTGTAGCTGTTCGGCTCGATATGCGATCGCTTGCGGGGTTGGCTCACTCCCTAAAATTAACGCCGCAGCTTGCAGAGCTTGGGTGTTGTTCATAGCACTGGCCAGATTACCCAAAGCTATACCCATGAGCCGTAAGCACTCTTGGGCGTTTTCCTTGGGTGGTTCTTCGGCAAGCGATCGCAGGTCAATAAGAGGCATGGGGGCAGGGTGCAGGGTGACAAGGGGACGTTTTTCTCCCTTACTCCCTGCTCCCTGCCCCTTTTCCTTTCTTGTAGGGCGTTCTTCTACAGCACGTTCCAATTCTTGAATACGCCCTTTTAGACGATGATTTTCAAGTTCTAACTGCCTCAAGCCTTCCAACTCGTTCATGCGTTGCTGTAGCTGGATGTTTTCTTGTTTCTGTTGCTGAAACAGGTTTTGTAAAGCGGTCAGTTGTTCTTGTACCTGTTGCTGGGCTTGGGTAGTTGCTTCTGACAATAACCCAATCCTCAAATCCTGTTCCAGCCGTTCCAATTCCTGTTGGTGCTGCTGTTTGAGTTGGGCGATCGCTTCGGCGTACTCTTTGGGGTAAGTTCTTTCGGTGCTAAATGACTCAATTGCGCTATTACTCAAATCGGCATTGTTCACCAGTTCTCTCTCACCATCCTCAAAGGTGACAATCTGCTGTTTGGGGTTCGGTGCGTCTGCTTCAATGGTTCCTTGTTCACCAAAACGGAGGTGTGCTGGTGAGGTAACTTTGACTGTGTTGGTTTTAAGAACCATTGGTTCCTGATTTTGGTGAACCACTGGTTCTACAATTTTAGGAACCACTGGTTCCTGAGTTTTTTGCCGTGGCAGTCGAGGAACCACAATGTTCGCCGCAGATGCAAAGTCTGATTCACTGGGGGTAGGGTTTTCAGAAAGTGCGATCGCAACAGCAGCCTTTAGCTTGTCTGGTTCTTTGACCAAACGTAGCAGTGAACGGGCTTGACGCTCATTTTTGATGTGTTCGCCCAATTCATCGGCTGTATCTTTAACTTTTTTAGCCCCTAACAGTTGGTTAATGCGTCGGTATCCACCCCAAGCGGATAACTCAGCTTGGCAGTATTCCTCAAAAGTTTTGTAGCCAGCTTCACGATACAGTTGTTGATCTCGCATTTCGAGAATTTCATCAACTGCTTGCCATTCAAATCTGTTAATGGCAGTGAACGTTTCTTTAATGCTGCTGTTGAGAAGGCTGTAGCTGGTTGCTGATGTTTGTTCGCGGTCTAGTGTCAGCATGATTATTGCCCACGCTTGGTAAATGCACAAAAAAAGACAGAAAATGCAATTCAACCAAAGTGAACACTGATACTGATCGTCAGGTTTAACTAAAACTGTGTCAGCATTATATTTAGCTCACTTTGTTGCCCAACAATCTGAGTAAGCGATCGCATAGCTTGGTCGGCGGCGGTCGCTCTCAATTTTTAGGCTGCTTTGAGTAGATCAAGTTCAGAAGTTTTATCCGATATTCTTTTGTTACTGTGAGATCCGTCTTTTGCTAAAGGAGGATTTAAAGCAATCCCTTTGTCAATTGCTAATTTCTTTGGTGGCTCACCCTCCTCAAGTAAGTCTCCAGGCTTGCAATCAAGAGCTTCACAAAATCTGGCTGCCGCTTCTAAGGTTAGGGACTTAACCTTATTTTGTTCAATTTTTTGGATGAACTGAGGACTATACCCAGTTTTTCTAGCTAGGTCGTTTTGAGAAAGGCCAGCAGCCTCTCGCAATTTTTTTAATGCAATAAACACAATCATCCTCTCCAAATAATGCTCCTATTATAAGGGGTACTACCAATGGTTGTAAACACATAGGGCTTACACCTATTGGTATTTAAAAAGCTTATGTACAACCAATAGTAGTATTACAAATCTCTATCAGAAAGCAACTACTACCTTATTGACTACTACCAATAGAAGTACTAATATTAAGGGTATAGAGCAAAGCAAATTACCAGCAATTAAACAGCTAAAGAGTTTGCAACCATAGCTCCTTGAACCTTGAAAACTTCATTACAACCAAGACTCCACCACAAACAAGAGCCATCAATAGTTGAGCTTTTGCAAACATCTGTGTCTATCTTGGTAATACTCAAATACCACTGGGTTTGAGTTTTAATACGGCTACGCCAAATTTTGATGAGTGCGTTGTGCTAAACCACAACGTTAGTTTGTAAAAAGTCAAAGGCGATCGCCCCTGTCTGGTAAACAAAGCGATCGCCCTTTATCCAAGTGAATGGAGATTCTATTATGACGCATATAACTCATACACAGCAAGAATATTGTGTTGATGAGCAAACCTCAGCACAAGCAGAATTTTACAACCACCTCGAAGCCCAAGCCCAAACTATCGCCCCAACCGCAGACCCCCTAACATCTCGTGACCGTCGCATCATTGCCGAGATTATCCAAGTAGACCCCGAATCCGTCCGCACTATCTGGATAGAAGGTGGTATCACCGTATGGGTGCAATTGGTGAATGGTGGACGACTACCATTCGACCGCAACTGGTTCGCCAAAAGAGTTGCAGAAGTTAAAGCCACCCTACCCGAAACCCCCAGAGAACGCAACGATCGTCTGAGCGAAGAATTAGAAACCGCTTGTCAGAAATACGGTTTAACTCACGGAGAGATTGACTGGCTTTCCTTCAGCACTACTCTATACTTCAACCGCCAGCGTGTAGGCTTCCTTGGCTGCAACCTTGAAGGCAAATGGTACAGCAGGTGCAGTCAGTTGGGGGGCAGTCGCACGGCTATCGATATTGATGTGGCGATTGCATTATTAGGGGTTAGACAAGCAGTAGCAGCTTAGTACCAAACGTAGAAAAGGCGATTGCTGTTCACTCAACAGCGATCGCCAATACAACGAAAACGATAGAAAAATCATGGCACGAAATAGCTATGTCATTCGTTCAAGATCCCGACTGGGGTGAATGCTGCGAACCGATACTTTTACCCCCGAATCATCCAAACGCAGAGTTAATTGAAATTCCTGGTTACACGCTGGTTTACTGCAACGGGTTTCGCCCGAAAATCTACCGCGTTTACAAGGGTGAATCAATGCTGGGTTTGGTTTTTCAACACATCACGCATTGGACAAACGAAGTAGACGAGAACCATTACACCAAACCGTTGAACGCAGCAGTGGCACTCGATGATTTCCTTCTGGCTGCAAGTATGGCTGATGACAAAAACATTGCAGCGTAATTAAGGCTAATTAACCTCTATCAAAAAGGTACTACAAATGGCTAAATCACGTAAGAATGCCTCTGATTTAACTGCTGCAAATTTACTGCATTCCCTCCGTTGTTGTGGTGGTTCTGTTCCGTTGTACAACATCAAATTTTCTAGAGAAGTAATTCAAGCACTCGTAGATCGGGAATTGGTGGAAGTTACGAACACTGGCTGTCAATGACCCGCCGCTAAATCTTTGCAGATTCTAGTGGGGGCTTGTAAAAGCCTACATTGACCAGCTCACCTACGGGTAAACGATATTACGGTCACGACACCCCAGGATGCGTGCCAGTTCTGGGCAACTGTCGCTCAAAATTAAACAGCAAGGACGGGAACCAAGCAGTGTTTTGAGCCGAACAAGCCATGATATCTGGGCGAGGCAAACTTTACTACCGCAAGGTAAGAGGTAACAGTAATGTACGTTTTCGTCTTAGATAAAAACAAGCAACCACTTGACCCGTGCCATCCAGCAAGGGCAAGGGAGTTATTGCAGAAGGGAAGGGCTGCGGTCTATAAACGTTATCCATTTACGATTCTTATCAAGGATAGAGTTTTAGAAAAATCAGTCACACATCCACATCGGGTAAAAATTGACCCAGGTAGCCGCACCACAGGAATGACTATACTGCAAGAAAATACCGCCAGATGTGTATTTGCTTGTGAGATAACCCATCGTGGGTTTCAAATTAGAGAAGCACTTCTATCAAGAAGGCAGTTAAGAGGTTCCAGGCGATCGCGTAAAACACGTTATCGCAAAGCGCGATTTCTCAATAGAACTCGTCCCAGTGGTTGGCTACCACCATCATTGCAATCTCGGATTGAGAATATTTTGACTTGGGTAAATAAATTATGGTTTGCTGCTGCTGTAACTGTTGTACTGCTTCTGGGGGTAAGCCTGTTAGTCGAGCGATCGCAGTTATTTCATCAACAGAACAACTGCTATTTATAAAACAGTCACCTTGGTTTACACAGAAAAAGCGATCGCTGTACAAAGAGCGATCGCTACTTAAATAATTGAGGAGTTTTGACAAGCAATAGGTTGTTAAGACTGTAATACGTTTAAGTTTGATTAGGACTGCGGTGTTAACCCCCTCACTTAGACTAAAAAAGAAATTGTTGATTGCTCGTAGCTGTTACAAAATATTCCTTGTCCAGTTCGCTTAATTTAAATAGCAAAATGACCCTAAGATTTTATAGCCAATTTGCCAAACAGTATTTGCAGGAATTACTTTCAGGATTTGGAAATGTAGAGGTTAGTCCAGAACAAATAGAACATGAGCAAGAACAAGCAATTGTTCTGTTTTTTCCTAATTCGGGATTCGTCCTGTCAAATTCCGAGTTAGGATTACTTGCCAGAATTGCTCAAAGCGATTGTGCTTTAAATGTTTATTGTGACCTAATTGATGAAGATGAAGTATTGAATTGCATTCGCAAACTCTTTAGTGTTTTAGCACTGTTGCAGTCTCAGGCTAAACAAAATAATCTACCTTTAGAGGAAGATAAACTGCCAAGTTCACGCATTTTAGTTCCATCAGCTTCTATAGATTTGCTTGATGGTTTTGGTGGTCGCTTAAAAGAAGATTGGCCTTGTGGCATATACTTTTTGCCACCCATCTATAGAACAGCGATAGTGGCAATTGACTCTTTACCGATTACACCCGATACTCTTTGGCTCCGGCTTTTAGGTAAAGGAGAAATACAACGCCAAGCTATATGTGAATTATTGGCATTACCAGAAAATAACGTATTTAGACAAAATATTCTTGACCTAATCAGTCATTGGTATAACGCCATAATTCAAAGCTTAGATAATTTAACTCCAGATGAGCAAGAATTAATCGCTAATTTATCACTAATTTTTGATGGGAAAGCCTAGAAGCTCTAACGATTTATAGTTGGAAACAGCTACAATAATAAATTATAGATTACTATGCTAGTTTCTCAAATTCCAAATATTCTAATATCTGATGTTGTACTAGCATAAATTAATCAGCCTTATTCATAACCTATAATAGCCGCTTTGCTAATAATTTTTGAACATTTGAAATTAGACTAATGGAAATCAAAACTATTTCTGTAACCTATCACCGAAAATTTAATCTGGGTGATTTTGAATCAGTAGAAGTAGGCTGCTCATTATGGGGTCAAATAGACCCAGAAGAAGACGCAGATGGAGCAACACAGTTTCTTTTTGAACAAGCCAAGGAATCTGTAAAAAAAGCAGCAATGCCATTAATTAAGGCATCATCACATCAAATGAACAAAGCTCGAATGTACAAACAACCCGTTAAAGAAACAACTACTGATGAACTGGAGAAATTCTAATGAACACTGAAATCAAACTAGGCTTAGGTAATCCACCACTTCCTATTTACCTGTATGTCAACAAATTAGAAATTGATGGTCAAGCTTATGCTTGGTATAACTATGATGTTAGTCTTGATAAAAAGACTCCAGTAGCCGAAAGAGCATTAACAGGTTATTTGAGCGAGTTAAGGTTGACTGGTAAAGATTTCAAAGGCAAGGACAATATTAAATTAGATATTGTTGTCTTTGCAGATGATTTATATATCGTCAGAAGCGGAATTGAGACTAATTTTACTAAGTCTTTCTTACTCGCCGCATCAATTGTAGAAGACTTCTCTAGACCTCTAACAATTGTTGCTAATCCCGGAGAGGAAAACGTCGTGTTCTGCGGGTTATATGATGCTTTAACCAAGACCAAAATCCGTAGAGATTGGGACGCTAATGCCGATTGGGCAGGACTATTACAGCAGATTCAATCAAGATTATTCACCCGTCCTAAATATGATTTAGACGAGGATGAACGAGATCGCTCCGTTGTACAACAGCCTGCTCCAACACCGACAAAACCAGCTGCGATACATCCCCAAGATTTACGGGTCAAACAAGTCCGCACTTTGACAAATTACCCTATTGATCTAATCAAAGAATGGTTGCAATTTCAGGATGCTTCGGCTCCCAGTCAACTGAGTGTGGCTGTGGTCGATAAGCTGGTGAGGGACATTTGCTTGTCGTGGGCTGCTGACAAGGTTGATTCAAATCATGCCACCAGTTCGTATCAGCAGCAGGTGTTAGGAGCGATCGCTTCTGGTACTGATGAAATTCAAGCTATTCAAGCATGGATGAATTATGTTGTGGGGCAAAGAGCAACTGTTAGCTCTCGCTAATTCTAGTTTTTTATAAGACAGCTGTTGCTGTCTTATTTTTTTCTTTATAGGAGTAAGTATGAACAACCGCAATCAAAAGTTAACCCAGGAATATCTAGCGAAGTACGACGAACCAAGCCTGATTGTGATTCGATATCGCTACATCAAACGTTCAAGAGCAAGAGATGTTGTTGAAAACGCATTGCTATCAGTAGGTATTGTTTGCCTGTTAAGCACAGTATTTTTGGGAATTGGTGCTTTAGGTTGTTGGGGATTTGAAATTATCGGAGCTAATTCGAGTTCTAGCATTATCAGTCACTATAACTGGCAAGCTCGGAAGAACATTTGTTTAGGTGGGATGTTGGTATGTATTTCGGGAGTTTTAGGTAGTGCTTTGTTGAATGGATGCCTGGATTTTGATGGAACCCAATAGGAGAGCCAAAATGTTAAAGCTTAAATATCTAAACCTTTTTATGGCTGCTTGTGGAGCAATTGTATTAGTCATTGGTAGCATTATCGGTATTAAAGGAGTAATCAAGGGAGAAGGTGCAAAGACTTGGTTTGCAGCTATATCTTTCATGCTAGGTGGAACTGCATTACAAGCAGCCGCCCTCAACCGTTTTTTCAAATATCAAGTCGATGAAGAGATCGACAGAACTAGAGAGCAAAGGCTTCAAGCAATACCAAAACCTTGCAGAGGGTGTCGCAATTTTCATGGTCTGGAATATGGAGGGGTGCAGATTGTATGTGCAATTCATCCACAAGGAGTAGAGGAGAGTACTTGCCCAGATCACGAAAAGTTCAGCAAGCCTTAATTGATTACCCTAACATTAAGCATTTAGTGGTTCTGGTTCTGTATCAGCTATTTCCAAAACCCGATGCAACCAATCCCCAGTTGCAACAGCCGCAGCTTGTTTTTGTTGGGCATCAGACCATATTTCGTCCCAATGGAATAACCAATTAGTCAGTAAACGAACTAAATCAACCAATTCACAAGCCCGGTCAATGTCATCCGCTTTCACCATGTCAGGTACAGTCCACTCAATAAAATACCGACTTTCTTTTACCAGAGGCAGCATTAAATCCTTTGATGAGTTTTGAGTCCAGAAAGACTGAATTTGCGACAAGTGACTTGCCAAATGATGTAAGCGGGTGGAAACATCATCTTTCATGAAGAGTTGTTGCTCTGGTGTTGGCTCGATCATAAATCTCCCAGAAACTCGTTAATCAGTTGAGCGACTCTTTCCCTAATGTTGGGGTCAAGTATTTCCATTTTACGATTCTGGCGTGGGCGGAGGTTGACCATCGACTCGTAAATAATTCTTCCCGTGCTAGGCATAAAACTAGCAGCCCAAATATCTTGCTGCCTACTACCATCTTTCAACAACTCTTTTTCACAATCAGCGTGCAGATCACCACCACCAGCTAATACTCGACGCTCAATATCTACTGCCGTTTTAATGTAGAACTTGTGTTCTTCGAGCATTTGCTCAATTTGTTCGGGTGTGGCGCGATCTCATAACAGTAAAATCAATCAGTTATCCTCGCTCAGGTTCATGCTTTCCACTTCGATTACTATCTCCTTAGCTATTCATGAAATTGTTCTCCAAGTTGCAGATGCTTGAGCAAAGCGATGGCTAACTCCAACACAGAATTTTGGTTCCAAGAAGGAATTTGGTCAAGCACATACTGGATAACAGCTTCAGGTGGTTCATCGGGAAGTGAACCAACTCGCAGCAAAGCATCGTTGGTACTTCTAATCATGCGCTCTAATTTTTCTGGTCTACTGCTACCGGGCAAAGTATCGAGTAAAGCTAGGACTTCATCTTTGAGTGAAACATTTTGATAACCAGAGCGTGGCATAGAAAATAAATTATCTAATAAGCAGTTGGGCATAAGTCAGAATCAAGAACTTTACCTAAAACGAATCGCTCCAGCAGTAGCTCGTTTAGCTTTCTGTATTTGATACAGAATTAATAGCGGGTGTAGCTCTACTTTCTTGTAGAAACTGACTCTTGAGTTCTGTGTTTTCATCATACTGTACAAGAAGAGTATTTCTAAACAACTACTTATTTACTGGATTAGTACAGTATTATTAATATAATTAGTTAGCCAAATTTTTTAGAGCTTTGTCTTGAGGAATATCAGACAAATAAGACAAAGGAGAAAAAAGAAAAATGAACCTCCTAGACTTCTTAAATAAATGGGCGGGTAACGACACAGAAACCGAGCAAAAACTTAAAGGAATGTTGTCCACATTTTTTGAGCGTGACCCACGCACAATTCGTAATTGGGTAAATAATACACCTCAATATGTCCGTTGGAACTTAAAAAGGTTAGATAAAGAGTGGGAGCAATTAGGCAGAATTAACTACGCCATTTTTTTTGAGGAATAGCGGAAATTTTTGTCACGAAATTGTCACGATTTTTTCCAGCCTGCTGATGGCAGGTTTTTTATTATAAAAGAGCAAGGTCAATTAACAGTTAACAAACTGTTTGTTAACTGTGAAAGTAATATCAATTTGACACGGATATTGACACGGGTATTGACCAACTTAATTTGACTATTGACTACCTAGAATGAATCAATCATGGAGAGAAGCACTTTTTAATCAAGAAAACACAGATTCTGCATTAAATCCCCTAGTTTTACCCATGACGAATGCCAAATCTTTGAGAATTTTGGGCATTTGCTATCGAACTTGGGGACGTTGGGAAGAAGTAGCAGAAACGATAGCTCAGTATAAACTGGCACAAATACAGATGAAGAACTTTGCAGAACAATACAGCCTCAGAGCGTCACCAATTCTTCCTTACCAAGTTTGGGTAGTGGGAAAAGTCGGAGAAATCTTTGATGGTTTAGCTCAAGGAACAAATAAATTGAATCTAGCTAAAGCAATTGTGGCGACAAATAAAGCCCAGTACAGCCGCAAAGAGTTTGAAGTCGAACAAATTAGATTTACAAAACCGTTAACAGGAGATTTACAAAATGTCTAACAAAGATACATTCACCCGCCAAGAATTATTTGAGTTATTAAGTGCCAGTTATCCTTCAGAGAAAATCCTTGCTGGGTTGCAAGAGTTGGCTAAAACAGACCCAAGTATTGATCCAGACGGCGAAGAGTTTGATGTGGAGGTGAGCGATCGCTTAGAGAGGCTGTTCAACCTAGCGCAGAAAACCCTAGATCAATCGAAGCTATTGGGAGGTGGTAGTAATTTGGCGAATATACAGACCCAAGCCATAGAAAGTGTAAGCGAACAATTGCAGATTGAAGGAGTCAGCCGCGAAACGTTCAAAGCGTTCTTGGACATTGTGGCAGGTAAGGCTGTAGCTAAAGCATTAGCTGTTCATCAATTTGAACAAGAACTATTCAACCAAATCAAGAGTGAGCTTGATGTTGAGAGTTTACAGCAACAAACACAAGCGGGATTGGAGGAAGTAGCATTTATCTATCAGTTAGCGAAGAACCCCGAAATCAGACAACGTATCACTCAAGACTACGGACTGAAAACTGCCCAAGAAATTAGACAAGAAGTTCAAACGCTCACCAATAGTGCGACCTCTGGTTTTGACCCGAAAGCATTTTTGGATGAAATAGGAGTCCCAACACCCGAAAAAAAGTCTACTCAACCAACAACGATTCAGGACATGAAAAATTTGACACGCTCTTTGTTGAGCAAACAACTCCAATCCCCAGCTTAATACAGAAATTATTTCAACAAAATTGGTTGGGCTTCTCAATTATTTTCTTTATGGTGTGTGTTGGATTGTCTGTTTACATTCGTGTGACTAATGCACCAAACCAGACAAGTACAGAACAAATTCAAGTTAGACAGTAAGAGGTACTCATGTGTCTAGAACGTGAAATATTAAATGCTGTCGGTTTTGAAACTCCTCAACTCGAACCAGAAGGTGTGGTGAATCAGGCTGAAGAAATAGTAGTCAAGGACGAACCAATCGCAAATACTATCGACAATTTCAGCAAACTGCTGGATGAATACGCCCCAGTTTCAAACTAATTTGGTAATGAAATACCAGAAACAAGCTTTATTGGGATTACTGGGAATGGGGTTAATCATTAGTCCTTGGTTGTCCCAACTGCCAGCGCAATTCAAAACTTACAACAGTGGCATCACCATCAGAGAATCAGAAGAACTAGAACGCATTAAAGCCGAGCAAAGGGCAGCGACCGCCGACAAAATTAATGAACTGGGAGTGATGCCCTCTTTCAAGAAGTTGCGAATCAACGATTATTTGGACTCCAAACGATTTAACCCCAGACCTAACACTACAGGTTATTTAGAAGATGAAATCGTTTTTGTTTATGACTCAACTGGTAAATGTGTTGGACGGATTGAACAAAGGCAGTGGAAATGGAAATATCGATTTAAAAATGCCTGTAAAAATTCGCCACTGTATCAAGATTCTTCTAATTGATTTACCGATTTGTGCTGTTAAAAAGAGAGCAGGGGAAGCAGGGGAAGATGAGGAGCAGGGGGCAAGGGCGGCAGGGGAGGAATAGATTGTAAATTATTTTCTTGTTCTTTTCTCTCCCCCTGCTTAACCTTGGCGTTAATGTAATAGCTCATCAAATATTTCCTACAGTCTCAATGAATCAATGTTTTTTATTCAATTTAATTGCTTACGTTTTAGAGCAAAAAATCCTTCACTTTATCGAAAACTTTTAGTATGAAATACCTCACTCCAAAAGATACTAATTCACAATCCAACCGGGAGCCATACCCACAAACCCAGACAAAAAAAAATGGCAGTGACATTTTAGAACTATTAGCTCAATGGATTGTGACTCTGGTATCATTGCCAGTCCTGTTTGTTTCGTATATTGTTGCTCAATTTGTCACTCCCGGCACATCTGGTTATAAGCTAGTTGGGGCAATCGGTTTTTGGATTGGCACATTACTTTCAACTGATAGTATTTGGCAGGTTTTATTTCAAGGAAAACCGATTTTCCCCTGGTTTGAACCCGAATGGATTGGTTGGATAGGTTGGCTACAACTGCCATTTAATGTTTTGTTTTGGATTAGTTTTGGCATCTCTGCACTCGTGCAAGTGATGGAAGCTAAGACTCTGCGCGGTAAAGATCCGGCTAGTGCCAAAAATGAGTTTGAGGAATCAAAACAATACACACTCGGCACTAAACCCACCGGAAATATCGATCTAACAGTTGCTTTGTGGGGCGATTATAAGCGGGCCGGCATGAAAGAGCGTTACGCAGGTGGATTGATTGCTTTATTTTTCTGGTTTTTAGATATCACTACCACATTCGTTGGGAGATGGCCTTTTAAATACACCAATCCACTCATAGTCCTGGCTTGCATTGTTTACAACATTGTGTCAATGGCAGCAGGAGAAATTGGTTACAGCATTTGGAAACTTACTAAATAGGGAGGGGAGCAGGGAGCAGGGGAGATGGAAAAACAACCTATTAAAAGTCACGAAGATTTAGAAGTTTATAAACTGGCGTTTGATGTAGCTATGCGAATTTTTGAGCTTTCTAAAACTTTCCCAGTTGAGGAAAGATACTCATTAACTGATCAAATTCGGAGATCATCACGTTCTGTTTGTGCAAACATGGCGGAGGCATGGAGAACAAGAGGCAAGGGGGCAGGGGGCAGGGAGCAAGGGAAACAACTTTCAAATCTCCCCCTGCTCCCTGCTCCCAATCTCCCCTGCCTATAAAGTGAGGCAGAAGCCGCAGAAACCCAGACATGGTTGAAGTTTGCTGTCAAATGTAATTACCTCAATGCTGAAGCAGCTAGAGAGCTTTACTCTACATATAACCGAATTCTCAGCATTCTAGTCACCATCATTAACAATCCATCACCTTGGATTATAAAACGTTAATTACTCCCCCCTGCACCCTGCACCCTGCCCCCCTGCAACCCACACGATAAGACTTCACTAGGACAAGAAAAATGGAATCACCCATACCAATGCTTGGAACTCAAGAAACGGCACAATTACGTGGCGATTATCCCAGCATTGAGTATTTGGAAGCTGGTAACATCGCCTCTTGGTTGCAAGAACGCCAAGACCAGTTGTTAGTTCGGGCAACAGACGAACGCAATGAAATGAATCTCGCTAAGTTCATCACCTTGGCCACATCTGCGGTTGGTGCGGTTTGCTATGCCACATCTCCCCTTGCTCCTATTGGTGCGGTTGTTGCCGGAGTTGGTTATCTCTGGTCAATTGTCCAAGACTTAAACGATACTCATCAATTTGCACCGATTCCATTCATTCGTGGCGACTTCCTCAGTTTCCTTTCGGCTATGGGTGATAGTGTTGCCAGGGAAGAATATTTTGCTAACCAAAATGAGCTTGCCGAGTTAATGCTGCACTTAGAGCCAATGGAGAAATACGAGTTCGCCATGCTCAAGCAATGTTCTCATGTTGTGTGCGAATACCTGAATGCCGTTGAGCCTGGAAAAAGATTTTATGCCTACCGTTGGTTGTTGGACTGGTTTATTCAACTTAAAGGGCAGTTCCCTACTACTGAGCAGCTATCTGGGCATTTGGCGCAAGTTACTATCGACCCCAGAGTGAACTATCAACAAGTTACAGCAATTCAGCAAGCAACCAAGCCCCAGAATTTAGGTATCCCTCCTGCGCGGTTTACGCAGTTACCAACTCCAGTCTCTCAAACAACACAAGCATTAACACCACAAATTAATCAGGATGAGATTTATCCTGTGCATTCGGGAGCATCCGCTTCCTCCACCATAGATCACATTATTAATACTGAAATTTCCACTTACACAAAATCTCCCCATGCTGAATATGACTTAATCGCTCACATCGCCAGAAAAGTTACGAATATGCTGTGGGTTGGTGTCCCTGGTTCCGGCAAGGGCATCACCATTAGCAATGCCATCGATGCCATCAAGCGGCTACATCCTGGCATACATATCTTTTATATTGACCCCAAAGGTGACGAAAAAGAAACTGGTTACTTCAATGGTCGTGTTGATACCCTCAAACGCGCCAAGATTGTTGAAATGTCTCCAGCCGAAGCCGTCAGTTGGGTCAAAGAATGCTTTACCGAGTTCCAGAAAATCTCCGGCCCAAAGCTGATCATTCTCGATGAAGGCACGGCTGTTTGTTCCAAGTTCAAAAATGCCAAGGGTGAAATTGGTTGGCTCAAGGACAAAATCATTTCTTACTGTTCTTGCGGTGATAGCTCTGGCTGGCATTTCTGGATTGTCGTTCAAAATCCCCACACCGACGACTTGGGTGTTTCTGGGGGTTTGCGATCTCAGTTAACCTCAGTGGCGTTGGTTTCTCCAGATAATGTCCCGGCTTACAGTGCCATGATCGCCACACAGTTAATTCCGAGCGATCGCAAGATTACTTCCACTCAAGTAATGCAGATTGCACAGAGTTCGCCTGTAGGTCGAGCCGTTTATTACGGCGGTATCAATGAATGGTTTCCTATGCCCCAATTGAAAAACTTCTCTGGGTATGACCGCGACACTAACAAGTTTATTGATTCTACACCAAGCAATAAACAATCTTTTGAGGCTGAAACTAATTCATCAGGGACACCAAAAAGCCAAGCTCAACATCTGTTAGCTCTTTTAGAGAAAACTACAGCATCAACAACAGGGCGAACGCATCTTAATTGCTAATAAGAATTGGGAAGCAAATTCAAATATCTAGAATTAAGCCAATTCACTTAGATAAATAGTGAATGCAAATCACAGGATAAACTTAGA
>NZ_JACJSE010000045.1 GCF_014698045.1 Aulosira sp. FACHB-615 | reverse complement strand
TGAAATGCCTGAGCCTATTTTATTAAGTCAGATTTTTGCCAAGCTTACTTCTTTAGGACGTATTCATCCCGTTTCTACAGGTGTTGAACCCTCGTAAATTGGCTACGGTATTGGTTGAGATGACACTATTTGTCTAGCAATGTCCAATCTTGAAGTATCAGATTCCAGACTAATGCAAAAATAAGTTGGACTAATCTATGGTGGCAGGGGTGTAATTTTGGTACTGGTTATCAAAGAAAGAGCAACACTAGAACAAGTTGAACAAATGCTGCAAACTTTGGGAATCTATATCAAAATAGCAGTAGATATAGAAAGAGATATTTTAGCAGGGGGAGGAGAAAAACACGCCTATTGTGAAGCGGCATTGCTCGAAGATGGTAGTAGACAGCGAGATATCTGGGGTGCTGACTGGACTCCCTATAATCAATCAATCGCCTATGAATCCATTATTAACATACGTCAAGCGTCAAAATAATCGCTCAATGTTAATTCAAAACCCAGAGATTCGAGAACGTGTTAACAAAATTGCGACTGAGTTAATAGGTGGATATGAACCAGAAATTGGATGAAAAACAAGCACGGTTTCAAGGCGAAAATACATCACATCGTTTAGGGCATATAGCTTCTAATTTAGCTAGGTTGAGAACATTTTGTAACATTGCTTACCCGCAAGCAGTTGAAAGTGTGGCAGATGAAACTATATGTTTTATTGAATGGACAGCAGCAGAAATTGAACCGGAATATGCCGAAGAATTGGTGAACATTCAAGTTCAACTAGCTAGGTGGAAATTAAAATTTGATAGTCTTTGGTCTGATGAGAGCGAACGCACAAATATGTCTGAACAAGCTAGTGCTTGGTCAGAGCGAGTATTAGATATGTCAGGTTTATTGTCCCAATCTGCGTGACATACTCCTACACTGATGCTATCGCATACAGTGTAGGCTTCTCACCAAATCCAGCTATCGCTTCGGATACTCGATGAGCTTTAAGAACCGGATGCCCCTCGGCTCTATTTTTTATATTTATTGCTGCGTTGTGGTCACGGTCAAGACTACATCCACAATGTGGGCAGTCATGCCATCTTTCATGCAGTTTTTTAGGTACTTTTGCACCACAACTAGAGCATTCTTGACTTGTCCCAGATGCTTTAACAGGTATTACCAACAAACCAGCATTTTCGGCTTTGTTTGTCAGTATTGATAAAAAGTTACCCCAACCAGCATCATGTACAGATTTTGAAAGTCTAGACCTTGAAAGTCCTTTGATGTTTAAATCTTCATGTGCGATTACGTCATGTTTTTTCAATAAGTTGTTAGCAGTTTTAAAGTGGAAATCTTTGCGCTTGTCAGCAACTTTTTTATGTTGTTTACTTAGTTGCTTGACAGCTTTTGTTCTACGAACACTACCCTTCTTACGTCGTGAAACGCGCTTTTGGATAACTCTCAGGCGTTTTTGAGCTTTACGGTAATGTTGAGGAATAGCTACCGTTTCACCATCAGCAGTTGTTAAAAACTCTTTCAACCCCATATCAATACCAGTTATCGATTCTGGATTAATATCTGGTTTGATTTCTGGAACTGTAGAATCTTCTAGGCTGAGAGTTAAGTAATATCCGTCAGCTTTTTTGGTGATAGAGGCAGTTTTAATCTTAAAATCATCAGGTAATGGGCGATGCAATACAACTTTGACTTTACCTAGTTTTGGTAAATCAATTAAATTACCCTGCAAACAACCATCTTTCATTTGTGGGTAAGTAAAGGTTTTGTATCTGCTACGAGATTTAAACCTTGGCTTACCGCTTTTTCTGCCATTACTATCACCCTTAAGAAAACGGTCAAAAGTTACCTTAACTCTTTTAACTACATCCTGTAGAACTTGTGAATAAACATCGCCATAATGAGGATGCGTTTTTTTGAGTTCAGGTAATGTCTTTTTTTGAGAGTAATAGTCTGGATTATCTCTTAATTCTGGAAGGTGACAAACAAGAGGACAAGCATTAACAGGACAACGATTTTGCTCATACCAGTTAAATCTATCTGCCAACAAATAGTTATACTGGGCGCACAACATAGACAACCATCTGTCTATTTCTGTCGCCTGTTGTTTTGTCGGGCGTAATCTGTACTGGTATGCTGTCCTCAACTGTTTATCACTACCTTTATAAATCAGTGCTATGTTTTTAGTATACACTGATTTCAATTTAAGTCTATATCCAATGAAAAATGACTTTGTTTCCAAGGGGAGGTCTGTTAGTGACCTGAAAGCTCACCTAGTTTTAACAACAAAATACAGGCGCAGAGCATTTAACTCAGCAATGCTAGAACGCCTGCATACTATCTTTGAGGAGTTATTAGTAAAGTGGGATTGCAAGCTTGTTGAGTTCAACGGTGAAGACAATCACATACATCTTCTATTCCAATATCATCCTGACTTAGAACTCAGCAAGTTAGTCAATAATTTAAAATCTATTTCGTCTAGAAAATTGAGACAAGAATTTTCTGAACATTTAAAAACTTTTTATAGCAAAGATGTTTTTTGGAATGGGTCTTATTTTATCGCTAGTTGTGGTGGAGTTACCGTTTCAACTTTGAAAAAATACATTGAAAATCAGCAACAACCAGAAGATTAAATTTTGTTCGTTTCCTCCATATCTCCCTCCCTCGCTGTCGCATTGGTGAGGCAGTGCGTTGGGCGGGCAATGCCCGACTTGTAGCAACTGCCGTCGGGAGATTGTCGTAAACTCACGCGCAATTCATGAGGACACTTGCGTGGGCGGGTTTCCCGACTTGAGCAAAGTGTCTGTCTCATCACTCGTCCTTTCGGACTGAGTGAGAGGCTTCTTGCTGTTCAAGCTAAATTTGCTATTACTTGCATCCAAAATGGTAGGATTTCACCGAAAATGTGAGATTGCGCGATCCGGTTTATAATCGCAGATATAGCTGATGCGCCAGATAGCACCAATACCCACAGAGCGCACCCTCACCCTCAAGTCATCAAAGTATGTTCCCAAGCGATTACTGAAGCGCGTTCAGCAGATGGAGCAAGAGAAGGCGGCAGTTAGGAAGATTTTAGGGTTGTTTGTGGTGATAATCGGGTTTCTAGAAGAGTTTGTTTACCCACCGATTAAGCTACTATAAGCGTAGATTGGTTAGATTAGTGATAAGTAAAACTTAACTGTTGAGTCATTTCGGGGCAAAAGCCTAGAGCCTCAAACCCTGATTATTTCGTTGACAGCCCCGGCAGGCTTATTCAGTAAGGGTTTGAGTCTGCGTTTTTTCAGTTTAATTCTCAATTGAGGCTCTTGATTTTGAGTAAATTTGACAAGCCCCGAAAATCTGCTGTAGGATTAGCCCCAGGTAAGGCTTTCACAGCCTAGCCCCTTTAAACTTATTCGGAAGTTGAATTAATGGAAACTGGATACGTGGTCAATCATGTAGAAAACGATGAGAGCCCTTTAAACTTATTCGGAAGTTGAATTAATGGAAACAGGCGGTACATTCCGTACCTACACAGATTTCCACGCCTTTAAACTTATTCGGAAGTTGAATTAATGGAAACAAAAAAGAAAATGCAAAACGCGAAAGACCGTCCTACCCTTTAAACTTATTCGGAAGTTGAATTAATGGAAACTGCATCATAAATCTTTCCTGAAAAATCAAGAACGATTCCTTTAAACTTATTCGGAAGTTGAATTAATGGAAACTTCACATTTTATTTCAATAAAACTGCTATTAACTACCTTTAAACTTATTCGGAAGTTGAATTAATGGAAACGAAATAGTATTCCCCATACAAAGGCGATGATCAAAAGCCTTTAAACTTCTTCGGAAGTTGAATTAATGGAAACCCTGTTGCCAAGGCGAAGGATATATAGCCAAAATACCTTTAAACTTCTTCGGAAGTTGAATTAATGGAAACCAATTTAAGAACTCGACGTTCTCGGCATAATTTCTTGACTTTAAACTTCTTCGGAAGTTGAATTAATGGAAACGATCGCTGGCCCCTTTCAGGGATTCATCAATAATTCTTTAAACTTCTTCGGAAGTTGAATTAATGGAAACCAGGTGCTGAATTTGTTGCTCTGCTTGCAATTTTTCCTTTAAACTTCTTCGGAAGTTGAATTAATGGAAACAAACCTTGTATCAAATAGCTCACGAGCAAAAGCATCTACTTTAAACTTCTTCGGAAGTTGAATTAATGGAAACAAAAGCTGGTTAACTTCCTTGTGTTTCCACAATGATAACTTTAAACTTCTTCGGAAGTTGAATTAATGGAAACAGAAATTTATTTTTTCAAGCAGGTCTTCAATCTTGCCTTTAAACTTCTTCGGAAGTTGAATTAATGGAAACCTTTTGTAAGTCGTCTAACTGTTATCGTATTGTCTTCTTTAAACTTCTTCGGAAGTTGAATTAATGGAAACTTGTTGGCGTTGCTGCCTCCACCACCATTTTTATTGACTTTAAACTTCTTCGGAAGTTGAATTAATGGAAACTGAGTCTGCGGACTGTTTCAGTCCGGGAATGATTATGTCTTTAAACTTCTTCGGAAGTTGAATTAATGGAAACGAACGGAGGAGGAATGGTGCTAAAAGTCGGCACCAAAGGGCTTTAAACTTCTTCGGAAGTTGAATTAATGGAAAACCTCGGTTGCCATTGTTAAAAGCCCCGTTCAGGTTGTTGTAAAATTTTTCAAAATTTAAATTCAAGAATAGTAATTTGCAGAATCATAAAATAGAAATACCCGACTTATTCTGATAAGTTGGGTATATTTTCTTTCTAGTTAGCAATTAAGAACCAGGATGATTTGGTTGATGAGTTTCCATTAATTCGCCTCCACATTGTTAGTGGAGACAATACATTCCAGAAAGATACTCAATAAAAATCCCGTTTCCATTAATTCGCCTCCACATTGTTAGTGGAGACATAGATTCACTAGATAAAGAAGGGGATACTATCGGTTTCCATTAATTCGCCTCCACATTGTTAGTGGAGACTAACTTTTGAAGATTTGGACAATGCCGAAGATTTGGTTTCCATTAATTCGCCTCCACATTGTTAGTGGAGACTCCACGAAAAGACTCTAAACTTGGTGAGACTAAGAGTTTCCATTAATTCGCCTCCACATTGTTAGTGGAGACTAAGCGCACACATCCTTTGGAGGGATACGAGAAAGTTTCCATTAATTCGCCTCCACATTGTTAGTGGAGACATGATAAAAGAAATTTTTCCTTTTTGTTCGCTAGGTTTCCATTAATTCGCCTCCACATTGTTAGTGGAGACTTTGCGCCGTTCGGCCGGAATACGTCAATTCGCTTTCGTTTCCATTAATTCGCCTCCACATTGTTAGTGGAGACATAATTGCTTCTCGCCGCAGTATTGGCGCGGGAAAATTTTGTAGTTTCCATTAATTCGCCTCCACATTGTTAGTGGAGACCAATGAGTGTTAACTTATTATTCTCAACCCTCAGCGTTTCCATTAATTCGCCTCCACATTGTTAGTGGAGACCCTTCAACACCTTCAAAGGTTATTAACTTTCCTGTGGTTTCCATTAATTCGCCTCCACATTGTTAGTGGAGACCGAGTGCAGTTTATACAATGGTGAACTTGTCCCTGTTTCCATTAATTCGCCTCCACATTGTTAGTGGAGACGATGTTACTAAATTAAATGAGATATTATCTTCACTAACGTTTCCATTAATTCGCCTCCACATTGTTAGTGGAGACTGTCATAAAATGACAGAAAACGGATTCGATAGTAGTTTCCATTAATTCGCCTCCACATTGTTAGTGGAGACCACGAACGTCAGCACAACGATTTACGGAAGCATCGTTTCCATTAATTCGCCTCCACATTGTTAGTGGAGACCTGCCCTGCGCTAAAGACTGAAAAACGTGAACGTGGCGGTTTCCATTAATTCGCCTCCACATTGTTAGTGGAGACTGTTGGCACTTGAAAGACTTGAAATACAAGACTTTTAACTACCAAATTCGCGGGTCTTCATCAAAAGTACTGTTTCAGCCATTACCTGTCAAGTTTGACCTGTGATAAAAATGCTTACAAATTAGTCGTCATAAGGCTTTTGGCGTTTTCGCGGATATCATTTCTAGTGAAAATCGCTCAAAGCTAACTACTGTAAGGGTTGTAGCCCGAAATTTTACTGAGTCCGCAAAAACAGCTAGTGATCCGCGAGAAATGCTGGTGGGAAAGTTGACAAATTGACCAGTGCATCTGTATTTCCCTGGCAAATCCAAGCTCCCCAGTAAAAGGGATGTTTTAAGGGAGTGTCATCTTCTTGACAGTCAATTAAACTATTTTCTGATAACTCTGTAACTGCTAAAAGTTCTTTTAACACTTCCAGACCCAAAACTGATTGGCGCAATTGTTTAACAGTGATGTTACGTATATAATTCTGAGCGTCATGTAAAGCCTCCGCCCGACTTGCACCAGATTGCAAGTTATCAAAGAAACGCTCCATCAGTAAAGCAGTCACCTTATCAGGAACAGACCACAGGCTCATCACTAGAGTTTTTGTACCCGCCACGGCAAAAGCGCGACGTAATCCAAATACACCTTCGCCAATTTTAATATCTCCTCTGGCAGTGTCGCAGGCAGAAAGAACCGTCAGTTCATTGCCCCACAAATCTAAACTGGCAATATCTTGGGCAAAAACAAAGCCTTTACCTGCATAGGCGGGGAGCTTACCACCAGCCAGCCAAGTATTAGCACCCGCTAACGCCAGTCCAGAACGCAACATGGGATTTTCTACCTTGGTTGTTCGAGGACGTTCCATACTTAATAAATTACGTCTTTTAGTTGCTGACTCTGGTGCAGAATCGGTTTGGAATAAGCCATGAGTTGCAATTAGCATGATGGTGGGACATCGGCTGTTTGTCAGGCGGGTTTCTAGTGCCTCAGCGCCTAAGTATAATTTGGCATTTGGTAGTTTTTTTGCCACACTTTCGCCCAAAAACTTCGTCCCAGGAGCGCGGAACAAGCCTTTTGTGGCTAGAGTAGTTAGTAATTCTGGGATTTTTGGTGCTGGTGTATTGCCAGTTTCTTGATCTGTGGCTGCATCTGCTGTTAAATCAAAATCAGGATCAGCGATAATTAATGGTGCAGAGATAGAACCTGTCGGTAGCTGAACTTTGCTACGGAGGATTTCTCGCCCAACACTAAGATAACTGACAATATACTCATCCATTAAGAGACGTGACCCCGTGGCATCAATCGGCAATATCTGAAATGGCACTAAGTTTAAATTTCCATCGGGTGCAATAATTAGATGCCTGCAATCTTTCACTAAATCCCCGATGGGGTTAAACAGTGCTTCGGTTAGTTGTATTGCGGCTATGGAATTATATGATTTAATTTCCAGCTTTGGTACATTGTTACTTTGTCCCCAAGCTAACGTAGTGTGAGTATAGTCGGATGCTTCTAAGCGAAAGGCTTGAATTAGTCTGTCGATGGTATCAGCTGCTCCTAAATCCACCATCTGTACTTTATTTGGAAATCCGGCTGTTAAGACAAATGCTAGATACTTGGCTGGATGCCATTGCGTTTCTCCATTCGCTGGGATTGCCTGAAAATCAAACATGTCAAAGCGGACAAACTCGACAAAAATAGATAATGGCGGTAATGCTGCGATAATCGCTTGACAATCAAAAACTTCCTCAGATAGCTGAATTTCTGGTACTTCCGCCGCTAATTGTTTTTGCAGATGGTTATGTCTGCTTTGCAGTTGTCTCAGATTTTCTTGATATGTAGTCAAATCGTCTGTTTCGGGAATTGCAAAAGTCAGATGGATAATTTGATTGCTCAGATCGCGCAGTTGATGGAATTTTTCTACTAATTGTGGGTAGCGATCGCTGTAAAATGCTTCATTTTGAGCCGCCAGTGCTGATGCTGTCAAGGCTTTGCGTTTAAGAACGAATGAGAGTGCTGCAAGTTTGGCATTGTCTGAATCAGCAAGATGGTTGCAGACGAGGGAGAGAAATAAGTCAAAGTTATTTCGGATTTTTTTCAAGAAAGCTAGGCGATCGCTTTCCGAACTAAACGCAAATATGTTACGGATTATCTTATCATTAAGAACACTTGCTTGAATGCGACATAACAAGGATTCTTCTGGACGATTAGTTGCTGCCAGTAAAGTTGCCAGATTATTTAAACTAAATGCCACATCTGGATGTTCTTCTCCTAGTAAGTGTCTTCGCATAGCCAAAGTTTCTCTATACTTCTGTTCTGCTTCTTGATAGCGTCCCAGAGAAAAATATAACTCTCCTAAATTATTTAAACTATTAGCAATTTGAGTGTGTTCTTCACCTAACAATAGTTTTTTGAGTCTTAATGTTTCTAAATGTAGCTGTTCTGCTTCTTGATAACGTCCTTGGAAATCATAAATCACAGCTAAATTATTCATACTACTTGCTACGTGTGGATGTTTATTCCCAAACACACTTTTCACAACGTCCAAAGCTTCTAAGAGTAATAATTCTGATTGCTTATATTGAGTTAAATCATCATACAACACAGCTAAATTGTTAAGACTAGCTGCCACCAATGGATGACGCTTTCCTAATAAGCGTTTTCTTATTGCTAAAGATTCGAGGTGAAATTGTTCTGATTCTGAGTATCGTCCTTGCACACGATAAAGTGCCGCTATTTGATGTAAAGTATCAGCAATAATGGGATGCTCATTACCGAGAATATTTTTTTGAATTTCTAGAGATTGGAGATATTTTTGTTCAGCTTGCGAATAATTTCCTTGTTCCTCATAAAGTCCAGCCAGATTATTTAACATATTGGTAATGGACTTATGTTCACTTCCCAACAATCTTTCTAGCATTGGTAATGCTTGTAAATATTGCTGTTCTGCTTCTAGATAGCGTCCTTGGTATGTAAATACTACACCCAGATTACTTAAGCTTTCAGCAATATCAGGGTGTTCTCCTACAAACAAACCCTTTCTTAGATTATAAGCTTCTTGATATTTCTGTTCGGCTGCTAAATATTTACCTTGAATGAGATAAACCTCTGCTAAATTATCTAAACTATGAGCCACATCAGGATGTTCATAACCCAGTAAACGTTGGTTCATTGCCAAAACTTCTAAAAACTTCTGTTCGGCTGCAATATAATTTCCCTTATCTTGATAAACACCAGCAATATTACTTAAGATAGATGCTAAATATGGATGTTCATTGCCTAGAAATTTTTTAAGAATTTCTAATGCTTTGAAAAACTTAATTTCAGCTTCTTGATAACGTCCTTGAGCATCATAGACTTTTCCTAAATTATTGAGACTACTAGCAATTTCAAAATGCTCTTCCCCGAATAATCGTGTTTTCATTGCTAATGCTTCTAATTGCATTTGTTCTGCATCAGCATAGCGCCCTATTAATATATAAATAGCTGCTAAATTAGTTAAAGATTGAGCAATATCAGGATGCTCATCACCAAACAAGTTTTTTCGCATTGCCAAAGCTTCTAAATGAACTTGTTCAGCTTTAAAATATAGTCCTTGTTCTCGATAAATTTCTGCTAGATTATTTAAAGTAGTAGCAATTTCAACATCTTCTTCCCCGTAACACACTTTCCACACATTTAAAGCTTCTAAAAAAAGTATTACTGCTTCAGTATAGTTGCCTTGAGCATGATATAATGCTGCCAGATTGTTTAAAGATTGAGCTACATCAGGATGCTCTAAACCGAAGAGATTCTTTCTAATATTTAGTGTTTGGAAATATAAGGGTTTGGCTTTAGAGTAATGCCCTTGTATTCGATATAATTCTGCTAAATTATTCAAACTATCACAATATTCCGAATTCATGGTTAGTCGATGACTTTCCCCGAATTTAACAGCTTGTTGAGCAACAGTCATAGCTTGTGCTAAATTACTTTGACCAACTAATGCTACAACTTGTAAATTGAGTTGAATGATTTCATTTATAATTTGATTTGTCATAAGTATTTATCTTGTTACTTAATTTCGTATTCTGTATATAGAACTCTACAATTTTTATTTTCATTAATAAAATCGATTAACTGATCGAGATGATTTTCTGTTAACTTTAATGGGTTAGTATTCTCTGCTGTCCACCAATTTAAAGTGGGCATTACCTCTGTAAGTATTGCTAAAACTACTTCTTTCCCTGGGGTTCCTTCTATTGGAAATGATGTAATGGGTGAACCTGGTTGAGGTAGGGTTGTTTTACCTGTATTTAAATGTGATTGAGTAGCAAAACAAGAAGGACAAAAACACCACACTTGCTCAGATGTATCTTTTTGGATGACTAATAAGTATCCTGGCGTGTCAAAATCTATCTCAAATCGAATGAAACTACCTATAGATACAGATTTTTCATAACGACTATTAGGTTCCCAACCCCAACCAAGAGTTTCTTCTTTAACTAATACCAAACCCATTTTTTCAGTAGGAGAACCCAAGGATTGCAGTTTTTCCCAAAGTTGAGCTAAAGGGTTGATTTTTTGGTCTTTTGACTCTAAGCTCCCTAGGTTAGATGACAATGCAATATCTTGCCAATCTAATTCCAGCATCGTACAGATTTCAGTAAAAATAGTATAACTAATAGGAATCCCGTTAAAAAATTTACTAATAGTTGCCCAAGAAGCAACCTGAATATCATCTGCTAAGGCTTGTTGAGTCCAGTTTTTTCGCACCAGAGCATACTTAGCTTTTTCAATACCTTTTGGCGATGCTACCAATGTTCGTCTCGGCATGATAACAGAAAAATAAAAACATTTTTTGTGTAAATTATATACAAACTTATATACCTGAAGCAAAAATTTATATAGCTGCTTATATAGCTGTTAGCGACAATCAGAATAAGTAAAAAGAACTGAGTAAAAAGTAAAAGAAAGATGAATTCAATATTTCTTTTTACTTGTGGTAAGAAGACCTATAACTAAAGTTCTTTTGCTTTTTGAGTTTATAATTTTTAACTTAATCATGTTTACCATTGAACAACTGTATTTTGCATGGAGTCAAGTTCGTGCAGGAAGTCGCAGTGCGGGTGTGGATGGGATTAGTGTTGATTTGTTTGCTGCGTCAGTTGATGAACAATTACCTATACTACTGCATCATTTACTACAAGAATCTTATCGTCCTAGCCCCGCTAAAGGGTTTTATTTAACTAAAAAAAGTGGGGGAAAACGGCTAGTTGGTATCCCGACAGTTCGAGATAGGATTGTTCAACGTCTACTTTTAGAAGAGTTGTATTTTCCTCTAGAAGAAAAGTTTCTCGATTGTAGCTATGCTTACCGTCCAGGGCGGAATATTCAACAAGCGGTGCAACAATTGTTTTTTTATTATCAGAATCGTTCTACTTGGATTATCAAAACTGATATTGCCCAGTTTTTTGATAATTTATGTTGGGCTTTGCTGTTAACTAATTTAGAATCTTTGCAGTTAGAAAGTAGAATTTTGCAGTTGCTTGAACAGCAAATTAACGCTGGGATGATCATTGCTGGTAAGTACATTAATTTTGGTAAAGGTGTCTTACAAGGTGGGATACTTTCGGGCGCATTAGCTAATTTATATTTGACGGCTTTTGACCGAAAATGCCTGAGTAATGGAATTAACTTAGTTAGGTATGGAGATGATTTTGCTGTTGCTTGTAGCAGTTGGTCGGATGCTAATCGTATTCTCGACAAGATCATAGTTTGGTTGGGAGAACTTTATCTGACTTTGCAACCAGAAAAGACACAGATTTTTGCACCTCATGAAGAGTTCAAATTTTTAGGCTATCGCTTTGCAAATGGGAAGGTTTATGCGCCACCGCCACCAGAACCAACACCCAAACTGGAGGGGGAATGGTTGCTAAATCCTTCCGGTACGCCGTATTTTCGTCCCAAAGAAAGACCTTTTAATTTTGTTTCTCGTCCACCGAAGGCTTGTGATATCAGCAAGCCAGCAAATTTACCTCGCGCACCTATCTCTCATCTTTGGCAGGATTCTATGACAACATTATATATAACGGATCAAGGTGCTTATTTAAGTGTCAAAAATCAGCAATTTCAGGTTTTTTATAAACAGGAATTGCGAATTAAAATCCCTGTTGTGCGAGTAACAAGTATTGTATTATTTGGTTGTTGCAATGTTTCTCACGGTGCTGTGAGTTTAGCACTACAACGACGGATTCCTATTATGTATTTGTCCCAGAAGGGAAGGTACTTTGGTCGGTTACAGGCTGAAGGAATGGCAAAAGTTGAGTATTTGGCGCGTCAAGTTCAATGTTCGCAATATCCTGAATTTACCAAAAAACAAGCAGAAGCTATTGTTCGCGCTAAATTGCATAATTCTCGAATTATGTTGATGCGCTTAAATCGTCGGGTGAAGTCTGAGCAAGCGACTAAAGCCATAGCTCAACTAGAATTGTATATGGAGAAGTTACCATTTGCTGAAGATGTTAATATGTTGCGTGGTTATGAAGGGATAGCTGCAACAACATATTTTCAAGCATTGGGTTCATTAGTGACAGGAGAATTTACTTTTGAGAAACGCACGAAAAGACCTCCTACTGATCCCATTAATAGTATGCTGAGTTTAGGATACACATTGTTAAGTCAAAATGTTCACTCATTAATCCAGTCTGTCGGCTTACATACACACTTTGGTAACTTGCACGTACCTCGTGACAATCATCCAGCATTAGTATCTGATTTAATGGAAGAGTTTCGTGCGTTAGTTGTTGATTCTCTAGTTGTATATTTAACAAATCGAAACTTATTTACAATTGAGGATTTTACCTCTCCAGATGAGCGCAATGGGGTGTATTTTCAACCTCATGCGCTGAAAAAATTTCTCAAATACTGGGAAGAAAGGCTACAAACAGAAGTAAATCATCCTCATACAGACTGTAAATTACCTTACCGCCGTTGCATTGAGTTGCAGGTACGAGAGTATATTTCTTGTTTGATGGGTGAGGTTGAAATATATCGACCGATGATTTGGGATAAGTAAAACTTAACTATTGACTCGTTTCGGGGCTGAAGCATAACGGCTGAAACCCTGATTATTTCGTTGACAGCCCCGGTCGCTTTGTCCAGTAAGGGTTTTAGCCTATGTTTTTCCAACTGAATTTTCAATTTAGAGTCTCCATTTTGAACAAATTTGACAAGCCCCGAAAATCTGCTGTAGGATTGCCTCTAGGTAAGGCTTTCAGAGCCTAGCCCTTTAAACTTCTTCGGAAGTTGAATTAATGGAAACTTAATCCAGCCGCCAAATCCCCATCTGCATTAGGATATTTCTTTAAACTTCTTCGGAAGTTGAATTAATGGAAACAGGAATCGCCTTGCTCGTAAAGAGCAGCAAGAACGATTTCTTTAAACTTCTTCGGAAGTTGAATTAATGGAAACAATTCGGATATAATGTCATTTACTTGGTATTGTTGTCTTTAAACTTCTTCGGAAGTTGAATTAATGGAAACTATCTAGATTTTGGCGAGTGCTTTCTAAAAATGTTTCCACTTTAAACTTCTTCGGAAGTTGAATTAATGGAAACAACAAAATAAACGTTTGAGCGATGAACTCGCATGTATGACTTTAAACTTCTTCGGAAGTTGAATTAATGGAAACAACATTAGCCATGTATCGTCTCCTGATACATTAAGCTTTAAACTTCTTCGGAAGTTGAATTAATGGAAACTACGAACTGGGTATTGAAATAGTAACCGCCGTTTCCATCTTTAAACTTCTTCGGAAGTTGAATTAATGGAAACCACTTAGAGCGTAGGCTTGAAAGTGCTGAACATTTCTTTAAACTTTTTCGGAAGTTGAATTAATGGAAATAGTAGTTTATGAACCCTGGCTAATTTCACAAGCCAGGGTTATTTTTAGCCTAGAATTTTGTCTGGTTAATCAAGTTATATACTGAGCAAAACTTATATACAAAGTTATATACAGAATAATCTTATATATATAGTTGGATATATATTCATCTGCGAGTATGTAATTAAGTAAAAGCAAAGACAAAGAACAACATTTTTATCTTTAGTTTTTACTATTAAACATTTACTTAATTCTAGTTATGACTACAATTTACATCACTGAACAGGATGCAGACCTGAAAGTGCAATTCAATTACCTAAAGGTATTTCATGAACAAAAACAATGTGTGAGTATTAGGATTAATAATGTCAGCCAAATTATCGTTTTTAGCAATATTAAATTGCCAAATGAAGTAATAAAAGCTGTAGTAGCGCATCAAATTCCAGTCTTGTATATCACTCCATTCGGTGAAATCATTGGCAGGTTAGAGAAAACCTCACAACGACAATATAAATATTTGGGTTTGCAACGCCAATGTTTACGCAATTTAGAATTGAGACGTGCGATGGCTGAAAGTATGATTTGGGCAAAATTGCACAATCAACATATATTTTTGCAAAGTTGGACTCGTCATTATGCTGACTATACAACCCAACGTGCATTAAATTATCTCACGCTATTGATGGATAATTTATCAATAGCAACATCCCTTGAGGAACTACGCGAATATAGCGAGGAAGCTGATAAAGTTTACTACAGTGCTGTTATGGCTCTTGTGAGTTTTCACAACTTATGTTCGCATATTCATCAAAAGCAAATCAATGGATTTTTCCATTTAGGTTATCAACTCCTACATCAATATGTATATACTCTGCTTGATACCGTAGGGCTGCATCCTGATTATGGGATTATACATCCCAGAGGAGATGATGATTTACCTTTAGTATGGGATTTGGCATCTGAGTTTCGTGCGCCAATTGTCGATGATTTAGTCTTACATTTCGCTCGAAATTTTGCTCACACTAATGGCAATGGAAACGGTAAAGGCAGACCACACACTATTCTCCAACGCTTTCTTCAGTGCTGGGAAGGTAAATTGAAAACTTTTGTATTGCATCCTGACGGTGGAGAAGTTAGTTATCGCCAGTGCATGAATTTACAAGTACGTGAATATATCTCGTGTTTGTTGGGTGATGTGGAATACTATCGTCCATTAGCATTAAAATTTCATCCTGCACATTCTGATGTTGCTGATGCTGTTGCACCAGTTCCAGTACCGTTAAAATTGGTGAAATCGTAATGTTTTACCTAGTTTGCTACGACATTGTAAGCGATACACGCCGTAACAAAGTAGCGAAACTTTTAGAAGCTTATGGGTTGCGAGTGCAAAAGTCAGTTTTTGAGTGTGTATTAGACGAAAATCAGTACACAACTCTATCCAAATACCTGACTCGACTGGTGAATAAACGCGAAGACCAAGTACGATTTTACCCGATGTCTGCACACACTCGATGCAAAGTCGCAGTTGTAGGAACGCAACCAGAGTTTGTGGTTGATGATGCGGCGTTTATTGTTTAGTCTTTTAGCACCACACAAAAATGATGACTTGGGAAAAAGTGCGTAGAAACTTTTGTGGTTTCTCGCCGCGATCTCCGCCTTATGCGTGACAATATCTGCGCTTCGGTCTAGTTAGATATTCACGCAAAGCAAGAATGGATATAAAATTCCGTCTCATCTTTACGTCCAAAGCTCAAAAACAACTTGATGTTTTAGCTCATCAAGACCGCAAGCAATATCAGAAGGCTTTTCAATTTTTATCTAAATCTGGGCCATCATACCGCAGTTTAAGAACCCATCGTTATCGATATAAAGGAGGCGATATCTGGAGTTCTTCTGCATCAATGGCAAAGCGATTCTACTGGCATTTTTTGGAGGAACAAACCATTGTAGTCACACATTTAGATTCACACTAATCAAGTTAAAAGTAAAAAGTCAAAAGTAAAAATAAAGAATGCTTAGACCGCAAGCTTTTGACTTTTTTATTCTTTTTTTGCCTTTTACCTTTTACCTTTTGCCTTACTTCTATGCTCAAACCTCGTCGATTAACAACACAAGAATTACAGCTAATTGACTTATACAGCAATTGGGATTTTGGTATGACTCCAAAACAGTTTTACGAAAAATGGGAAGTAAGTTATGAACAAATTGCTTTGATATGTTATCGTTCTGATTCTACTGTGCGCGGTTGGTTTAAACAAGGTAAGTATCGACGTTACCCTAACGTTAATGATTTACGCCACCTAGCGTTAATGAATTTCTTGCTAGAGCATTTTGAGGAAATTCCTGAACATTTACGAAGTTCATTAAGTTTGGTTTCTTCATCTTAATTGTACAAATTCACAAAAATGTTCAGTTGTCAATATCATGTAGACCTGTTTTGATTGATTTTCACGAATTAATGTGATATTGAGCAATTCAAAAACACATTATTCAGAAATTTGCAGCAATTTTCAGAGGTGATTATGACCTATTTTGAGCAGTTACATCCGTGGTGTATAGTTCGCAACTTACCTAGCAATAACGATAGCACAGTAGTAGCGAGATTTCGTCGCCGCAATGATGCAACTGCTTACCTACAAGTGCTGCAAAGACAAGTGAATAATGTGAATTTTGTGTTGAAGTTTAATTTTCAAACGTGAATTGCTTGACTTCTTCGGAAGTCGAACTAATGGAAACATTGGCATTTATTTCACATATATTTGCTAAATCTTCAGCTAAATTTTACTGCTGGAGATTTTTTTATAGGTGGTTAGGCAAAAATGCGATCGCTTCTTAAATATACAAAATATTTATATACAATTAAATGTAATTATATAAAGATAAATTGATTTAGAAGTAGTTTTACTCAAGTTGCTTGTCGAGTTATAGTACTATTTTTTATACATTAAAAATTAACGCCAAATAAAATTAACCCAGTTTGAAATGCTGAAATAATAAGCATTTCAGATATTGTAGTTATTGTAATATGAGTAAATTTTATCAACGTAAGTTATACGCACTACTGCGATCGCCAGAATGTGCTGACTGGGGAGAAGCTGTATTATCACAACTAGACTGTATCAAAAATGACCTTACAGATTTAGAAAATTGGTGGAATGGAGTAAATAGCAATGCAGAGATGGGTCAACACGCCCAAGATATTGCTTCTTCCTCAGATCGCGTGAACATACCTCATGTAAAATACAGCGAAACTCCTACAAAAGTTACAGTTTGCCATCCTATCAGTGGACAAAAGCAGCAAGTTCAAACTTTACAACGTCCCAGTAACTCACTAGATATTGACCAGATAAAAAATAAAACTGAAGCCAAAGAAGTGTTTTGGTGGTTTTGGCGATTTTACCCAGAACTCTTAGCAAACACCCAATCTGATGCACTCCTATTTCCCGCACATTCTGTTATTCCCGACTGTCCCCTACACAGCCACCAAAGCACAGTTTCAGCACTGACAGGTGCAATGTTTCCCGAAAACTGGCAAGGTGGAGACTCACAAACACCATATTTATTGATATTCTCCTTCTCACCAGTACAGGAATTTATCAAATCTTCCCGTAAATTCTTAGATTTTTGGGCTGGTTCATATTTATTACACTATCTCAGCAGTAAGTTGTGCTGGTATATTGCCCAAGAATTAGGCCCGGATGCAGTGATTGTACCTTCCTTGTGGAGTCAGGAGATAATTGATGCGTTGATTTTCAAGGAAAAATATCCCCATTTTGTAACTGATTTTAAGCGTCTCCAGAAAGATAAAAAAGACCCAGTGGGAAGGTTTACAGATAAAACATCCACTAGCTTGAGTACGGCTGGATTTCCTAATATGGTGACAGTCTTGGTTCCCGGAAAAGAATCTGCTCAGAAATTGGGGAAGGAACTTAAAGATACACTAACCCAAGAATGGGTAAAAATAGGTGAACAAGTTCAGCTTTGTATCAGAGAAAAAGTAATTGAATATTTAAAAAAACCAACGACAAAAATAGATTATCTTCTAAAAGAAACTTTTGGTGATTTAACTGAATTATCAGATGAATTCTTAGAACCATATAAACACGAATTAGAACTTCTGCAACGCGAAAGTTGTTGGGAATGGACAAAACTCTGGGATGAACAACTAAAACATACTTGGGAGCCTTATTGGGCTGCAATTCCTTTAGGAAGTCCAGATTTACCATTAGTTAAAGATAAAGCAAATCAGATATTCGACCAATACTGGATTAAAGTTCAACAAGAAATTGCCGACGCACTTATAGATATACCTACACTAGCCGAAGCAAATATTTACGATACTTTGAATGTAGGAACTTGGTGGGGAAGTCTGCAACAAAGATTGCGGATATGTTTAATAGCAGTCAAAAATACGCGGAATTGGCAAATTCCTACTGCTCCAGGAGAACGTTCAACCATATCAGGTCAATTCAGTGCTGTTCACCCTCGGTTTAACTATACAAAATTTTCCGCAGGTGCAGGAATGCCTAATGGTTCCATGCGCCTATTTGGGATATTGATGTCAAAATCATTTCCAGGATTATTTAATGGTTCAGAAAGATTGAACGCATTAGAACTGACAAAGCGAATGGCGTGGGTTTATGGCGGAGTTGCCGAAGAATTGGGAATTAATGTCAAAGCTATTAAGGCTATTGTCAAAAAAATTAAACTCGAACGGTCAGAAGAAAAACAGATATTTCAAGTTATTAGAGAAAATCAATTTATTTACGAACGATTATTACGGTTTCCTAACTTAAGTTCCATTGCTTCAGCCAGATTTTTACATGACCATCCAGAGATAGCTCATAAATACAGGGAGAATCTTAATAAAAAGATTAAAGAACGATTACCAAAATACCAAGGTTTTTTTCGTTTCTTAACTCGTGTTCGTTCCTCTCAAATCCCAAAAACAGATAGTAAAATTAATACTCTGAACAGTTTGCCACATAATTATAACGGTGTCATGTTCTCCAGCAAATGGTTAGCAGATGACATGGGTTTACAAGGTGAAGATGTTAACACTCTCCGAAACATAATTAATATAATACATAGCGAAACAGGGTTTGGTGAAAGTAGTCCCGCCGATTGGTGGGTGATTATCCTCGCTGATGGTGATGGGATGGGTAGTTACGTTTCTGGGGAGAAGCTGAAAAAGTACAAGGATTATATTGAAGATAAGGCTGTTAATAAAAACAATGAGAATTTTGATAATAATTTATTTAATGAACTTTTAGAGAAAACTAATAAACGTATGGGGCCAGCAACCCATGTTGGACTCAACCGTGCTTTGTTGGACTTTTCTAACCGTCTGGTTCCCTATTTAACTGAAAAACGTTTCTGTGGGCGAGTCATTTATAGTGGTGGCGATGATGTAAAAGTGGTCTTACCTCTAGAAGACTTACCAGAATATCTATTATCATTACGTGCAGCTTGGTGTGGTGATGAAGATCCTCATCAAGAGTTTACTAATTCTCGTAATAGTGCTGAAAATCAAGCTACTGGCTATTGGTATCCTACTGATAAGGTAAAAGGTTTACCCAAGCGTCCCCACTTCACAATGGGAAAGAATGCAACGATGAGTGCAGGTGTAATTATTGCTCATAAAAGCGTTCCCCTCCCCACGGTTTTAGAAAGCTTGTGGGAAGCAGAAGGAGAAAGGGCTAAAAAAATCCCTGGCAAAGATGGTATTTGTTTCCGTGTAATTTATGGTGGTGGAAATCAATTAGAAGCACTAATGAAAGGTGAATTACTAGAAGCGTGGTGGGAATGGGTGAAAGATTTTGAAGATTACAAAGAAAAACTCAGCCCATTACTGTATCGATTAGCCGAGGAACTCCCCCATCGCGCTTCCATCACTGAAGATTACAAGCTGTTCTCTAAAGCAGCGAAAGTCATAATGGACAGCCGCGATAACAGCAAAGAACTTCAGCAAACATTTGAAAAAATTGGACAATGGTTAGATAAATGGGAAGATTGGGCAAAATCAGCTTTACAAAATAATTCTGAAGCGATCGGTACTACACCCGAAGATTTAGCCAAAATCTTAAGATTTACCGCTTTTTGGGTTGATAAACGGGTAGAACGTTGGAAATGGAGTGCGAAATAATCTATGCACTGGTATAAAATCACTCCCCTGGATTTACTATTATTTCGAGATTGCAAACCCTTTAGTCCTGGTGATGGGTCGTGGGCAAAAAGTTTATTTCCACCGATGCCAATTACAGTATTTCAGGCTTTGCGATCGCTTCTCCCGCAAACTAATACTCAATCTGAACGTATTCAGCGCAATCTATCTTTCCTCGGCCCATTTTTATTAGACAGTAAGCAGATTTTATGGCTACCCACACCCAAAGATTTAGTTTGTTTATATCCACCAGGACAAGACCGCAAAATTGCCACTGATAACTGGAGCGCAATTCAACGCCTGCAACCTCTTCCCAAAGATGAAGCGTGGAAACATTTAGCATTTGATGACCAACAAATTGATCCATTGGTTCTTAATAAAAAATGGTCTGGAAATATCAGTCCACCCAAACCTTTGATCAAAGCCGAAGCATTGTTTAATTACCTGGAAAATAATAGTAATTGGCATCCAGAAGACTTTCATGAAAATCCTTGGAAGACTCAGGTTTTACCTCATATTCAAATGCAAACTGACAAGCGACAAGTTAAAGATGCTGATGGTTATTTTACTGAAGTTGCAGTTCGCTTGGAAGATGGATGGTGTTTTATAGCAGGGTTGAGTGAGAAATTACCTGAAAGTGTAGTGCGTTTGGGGGGAGAAGGACATCGAGCTTTAGTATCGCCTCTGGAATCAAACACCGTATTAGAAAAACAACTTGAGTTGATAGAAGGCGTTAGCGAAGCTTGCCGCAGGCATCGCTCTTTAACAGTACCAAACTTTGCCTATCTCCTCACCCCTGGACTAGCACTATTTAACGAAACATACAGCGCCTATCCTCAAGATTGGAAGTTAAAGCTAAAAGGTTGTGCTACTGATAAAGCATTACTCTGGGGTGGGGTTTCAACGATGCGTAAGGAGAATAAAACAAAAGAAGAACCTGCACTATTACCGCAAAGAGCATTTGTACCACCAGGAACAGTGTACATTTTTGATGGCGTATTACCTGAAAAACTAGAGTTATTACCCCAACAAGGTGGGCGGTGGTTAGAAACTTTTAAACAGCTTAATTATGGAAAATTATTGTGGGGAAGAGGAATTTAATCAATGAATGATTTTCGTACTGGATACCTCTATACACTTGCACCAATTCATTGCGGTGGTGAAGGCGATTTAGGAAATATTTTAGATATTGTCCGCGAAGTACACACAGATTTTCCTTACATTCCAGGTTCTTCTTTACGAGGTAGTTTGCGATGGGATGTCTACTCTATTGATCCAGCAGCCGCAGATAAATTATTTGGTAAGGAACTAAGTTCAGATGGACAAATGGGAGTTCATCAAATTTGGTTTGGTGACGCTCGTTTATTATGGGTGCCGATGCGGACAATGGCAATGAACGGTAATCGGAATGTGTTTACTTGGGTAAGCTGTCATTCGCTGATCCGCGACCATGTATTACTATCTGGGCTGCCAATCACCGAGTTTCCCGATCATCCTGTAGGAACTCAAGCGGGTAGTTATTACGTTGCTGACGCTCAATTACAAGTTTCCGGGCTTACCGAACCCCAAAAACAAGCGATCTCACTAGCGGGAGATTGGCAGCAATCTCTGGCTGGTGCTGTTGAGTCAACTTGGAATAAGAACCGCATCGTCCTTGCTGACAGTGATTTTCAAACTTTAATGGAGCATTCGTTGTGGACGCAGATTCGTAACAAAATTAACAACGATAATAGAAAAGATCATGATGATGATTCTGAAGGTGGTGCAGAAATATTTTGGACAGATGTTTGCATTCCCAGAGATACTATTCTTTACTACCCTTGGGGTTATAAATTAAACAAAAATAATCCAGTAGCTCAACGTGAACATGATTGTTTAATAGATGTTGTTACAGGCTTATTTCAAATTGGAGGACAAGCAAATGTCGGAAGAGGTTGGGTACAAGGCTGGGTAACAAATAGTACTTTACCTCTAATAAATACAAATCAACCTATTCCAGTGGAGGCGTAGTTATGGTTAAACCGGAACAAATGAGCCTGACTGCTCATCAACATATTCAAAAATATCTTGAAAGCATCCATAATACAGTAATTAGTAAAGAAGAATTAAACGCGATTTTAAGACTATCTCAGCATTTACGTGTTTTTGGCTTACTCTCAGCCGCAGCTTATGTAAATCAAACAAATGCTCAAGAAGGAAAGGTGCGATCGCGTATTCTTCCCGTTTGGAAATCTCTACTTGGTCAACTGATCAATTCGGAAACACCACCTTCTGAAGAAGAGTTACGCGAGATTGTTGTCCAGATGGCAAGGGAAGAACCAGCCAAATATATGGTTACTTGGCGTAAAGCCATGATTTTATCAAACCATTGGAATTTTTGGGCAAGAGCCTATTCTGCATAACTCTTCTTTTGATTTTTAATTTATTTATATGTACACTGGTTCTGACTTAGCTAAATTATTAGAAAAGCAACATCAACGTCGAGGAACATCCAATTTATTTAAAAAAGATACTTTTATCCTGCAATGGAGGAGTAAAGTTGGTTCATTTCCTCATCCTGATGTGGAAACGATGGTTTCTGCGGGTGAACCTTGTGGGGCTTGGCACGTTGTTAATGGACGACCAGAAGATAAACGCCAATTAGATGAAAACTTAGAGCAAATGCTAGAACTTCCTCTTAATGGCTATATTCCTGGATCTTCAATTCGAGGCATTGTCCGTGCGTGGGCAATGAAACGCCCCGGTATTCGTATGCAAATGTTTAATTTGCTAGGATCTCAACAAGGAAATATAATTCAAGAAGGAAAAATTGAATTTTTGGATGCTTGGCCAGAAATAGCAACCAAACTTGTTTTAGATATAGTTAACCCACAGCAGAACTTCCAAGTTTATCATGAAGGTCAAGGTAAACCAATTTCAATTTACACTTTGGGAGATGGTGAAGATACTGTTTCAGTAACAGTGGCAATTCGTGGCATTCCTGGTAAAGCTACTCCTCAAGATGTACAAATAGTTTGGGAATGGGTGCAACAAGCCCTAAGTATTCATGGAGTCGGCAGTCGAACCTCCGCGGGATATGGTCAGATTAAAGCACCTAGCGGTTTTATACCATCGCCACAATTGCGCCAAGTTGAAAATGGTTATACTACTAAAACCTTTGAATTTAAACTCTATAGCCAAGGTTGTGCTGGTGCTGATCGGCAACAACAAGATTTCCGCCCTTCCCACTGGCGTGGTTGGTTGCGTTCTTGGATTTTGCGGTTTTTGTTGGGTGTAATGTCGAAAGATAATGCAGAAATAACCTTATCGGAACTCATGGGAATTATAGAACCAGAGACCCGCAAAGGTTGTGTAAAAATCCGTATGATTCCAGACACAGACATTTGGAGTGATCGCTCAAGTAACCAACCCTACTTTTACGTTTGGGAAGGGAAATTAGAAGTGACTGCACCTACTGAAATTCTCAACAAAATTATTCTTCCAATTATCCGATTTGCCGTAAGTACAGGAAGTGTTGGTAGAGGTTGGCGACGACCTTTACATATTTTCCACATGAATAATGGTTATGCTGCAACACGGGGAAGTCATTTAGTCATCAAACACCAAGTTCGCAACAGAGAAGGAAACTTGCAGAAAAGAACTTTAAGTTTGCTACTAAATCCAGAAAGTTGGACTTCTACCTATGATAATTGGTTGACGGCTGTGCGATCGCAGTGGGCAGACAGAATTAACACTAATGCAAATCATTCATTAGAAGCTGAGGTATTTTCACCACGTACTTGTGCTGTTTATGCCGTCCCTGGTTCCGAAGCTAATCCAATTGATGAGAATGATTTTGAATGGCTAGAAACTGATGCTGTAGCAACTCGTGGAGACGGAATGCACTTGATTTACGAACAAACTCCTCCTCGTAATTACAAACGTAATCCTGATATCGGAGGGAATGCGGCTGATAAAAATCCTCATTGTTCATGGGCAAGTATTAAAAGGATTAATATCCCTAGTAAAGAAATAGAAGTGGATTGTCAAGAAATTGTTTGCTTATTTATGGGGGGAAAAACACCTCAGTCAAATCATATCCGCGCCCAGTTTCTTAAAGATTTAAATAAGATAGAGGGAAAGCTACATTTATTTGGCGTGTCTCCATAAACTACAGCACTACATAAGTTAAACGAGAAACTTCTTAAATTTGGTTAACACTTCTTCCAAGCATCTGCAACATAGGCTGAATCAACCACAGTTCCAATGAGATTTACAGGTGTGTTTGCTGAAGCATAGTATCTAACTTTCTGTGACAATCCATCAATAGCGTTAATTCTTTGCTTACCAGGGCGAATATAAACTACTAAAACAGCTTTGTTAGGTAAAACATTAAGTAATTTCTGAAGTTGTTCAGTTACTCTCTCTTCTACTAATTTACTGAGTTCTGTTTCCGAGAGATTACTTCTTTCTGTATCTGTAATCAATTGGTAATTTACCAAATCTAGAACCACCACATCAGCAGAAAGTTTAATACGTTTAGCAGCATCTACAATTCTTGTTGTTTGAAAACCCCTTTGCGCCAGCAGTTGATATTCTTCTGGGTAATCATCTGGTAATATTGATTGTTTCTGTGGAATTACGTAGTCAACAGATATTGCCCCTACGACTTTTTCTCTATCTAAAATTTGTTGGAGATGACTAACTTGTTGCCCTATAACTTCGCTTACTGATGCTTGTAATCGCTTTTCGACTTCTTCTCGTACTAGCTGTCGTGCTTCTTTGAGGCTTTGGTTGAATAAATAAATACTTATAGCTCCTGCGACCGCTAAAATTAATCCCAGCACCACAAAAGAAAGATTAATTGCACCAACAAAGCTACCAAAACTATTATTCAATCTTGTATTAGCATCCTGTAGAAACTGAATTTGATTTTTCAGTAGTTCGATATCAGGTACAGGTGATGGTTTGGGAGTTGATTGATTGGGAGTGGGAGTTTGGGCTATAAAGCACACCCAAGCTTGAGTTAAACTTTCTCCCCATAAATTGGACAAATTTGGCAAATACATACAGAATTATTTTAGTTTTAGCTTATCCTCTAATAGCATAAGGCGATTTTCTGCTACTTGGTAATGCGGGCATTTGGGAAAATCTTATGCGCTTACGGGTAAGGAAGCCTTGACTTACTATGAAGTGGCAGACATTTTTACAGAAGTTTTGGGTAAACCAATTGGCTATACTAATCCCTCATTACTGAAGTTTATTTGGCAAATGCGCGATCGCGGGCTGTCGTTGGATTTCATTTTGGTAATGACAGCAATTTATACAACTGCTCGTTTAGGATTGGCAGGTGGCATTACACCCGATTTAGAGCAATTACTTAGTCGTCCGCCACTGACGATGCGGCAATATGTTGAGGATTATCGAAAGTTTTGGTTGTAAGAATATAGAGTTATAGCTGTTTATTGGCATCATTTTTACCAATCAAATCCCGCTTCACAGCAAGAGCATATCACTCGCCGCAAATACTTCACTCGTTCTTGTGCATTAAGCGATCTCATTACTCAAATATATTCCGACTCTCTGGACGGAGACAGTCAAAAATCTGTTGCAGTCTTCGGGGAAGGTCAATCGGCCTTATCTGACGGCGGTGGAGGAGAAACTGTTGAGTGTTGTGGAGGCTGAAGTTAAAGATAAAACTTAACTGTTGATTCATTTCGGGGCAAAAGTCCGAAGCTTCAAACCCTGATTCTTTCGTTGACAGCCCCGGCAGGCTTATTTAGTAAGGGTTTGAGGCTGTGTTTTTCCAAGTTAATTCTCGATTGAGGCTGTTGATTTTGATTAAATTTGACAAGCCCCGAAAATTAGCTGTAGGATTAGCCCCAGGTAAGGCTTTCACAGCCTAGCCCTTTAAACTTCTTCGGAAGTTGAACTAATGGAAACATTCTTGTTTCCAAAGCTCTTGAGTAGCGACATTGGACTTTAAACTTCTTCGGAAGTTGAACTAATGGAAACGCTTGGGTATCTGCGTCATCGCTCTCTCTATCTAAAACTTTAAACTTCTTCGGAAGTTGAACTAATGGAAACCAAGACCACCCTTCTGGTGTTTTGAAACCATCAGCACTTTAAACTTCTTCGGAAGTTGAACTAATGGAAACAGAAATGTTATTCCCAACTCATCCATCAACTCGAACTTTAAACTTCTTCGGAAGTTGAACTAATGGAAACAATTTTATCAGCATAAGGATCATAGTTTTCCATATCCTGCTTTAAACTTCTTCGGAAGTTGAACTAATGGAAACTTGAGGACACTTGTCGGATAAACTCAGCTAGGTCTCTTTAAACTTCTTCGGAAGTTGAACTAATGGAAACAACTGCCGCTGCAAGGGGGGTGGGAAGTCCTATAAAACTTTAAACTTCTTCGGAAGTTGAACTAATGGAAACCCTCGTTTGCTATTGTTAAAAGCCCCGTTCAGGTTGTTGTAAAATTTTTCAAAAGTTAAATTCAAGAATAGTAATTTGCGGAATCATAAAATAGAAATACCCGACTTATCAGAATAAGTCGGGTATATTTTCTTTCTAGTTAGCAATTACGAACCAGGATGATTTTGTTGATGAGTTTCCTTCAATTCGCCTCCACATTGTTAGTGGAGACTGGCGAGTGGCGAAATTCTGGAGTTATGCACAGACGTTTCCATTAATTCGCCTCCACATTGATAGTGGAGACTTCACGAGTTTAGCCATTGGATATGCAAATCTTCTTGTTTCCATTAATTCGCCTCCACATTGATAGTGGAGACTCCTGGTTCTTCCACAGGTAGCTTCTGCTACTCCAGAAGTTGTTTCCATTAATTCGCCTCCACATTGATAGTGGAGACGCCCAGAATATTCGCTGGATTAAAATTAGAATTACCTCTGAGTTTCCATTAATTCGCCTCCACATTGATAGTGGAGACCTATGCCACACTATACCAGAATGCTATACCACACAGTTTCCATTAATTCGCCTCCACATTGATAGTGGAGACCAGAGCGAGTTCAAGACTTTCTGCTACAAAATAATGTTTCCATTAATTCGCCTCCACATTGATAGTGGAGACGTAAGTTTCAGTCAAATGATGTCAACGAAACAGACCCAGTTTCCATTAATTCGCCTCCACATTGATAGTGGAGACTAGAGCTAGTTGCAAAGTTACCGAAGAGATATTGGGTTTCCATTAATTCGCCTCCACATTGATAGTGGAGACTTGCAAAGCATTTACCATCGTTCAGCGATCGCGTGTTTCCATTAATTCGCCTCCACATTGATAGTGGAGACAGCTGGCACTTGAAAGGCTTGAAATACAAGACTTACAACCACCAAATTCGCGGGTCTTCATCAAAAGTACTGTTTCAGCTATCGCCTGTCAAGTTTGCCCCATGATAAAAATGCTTACAAATTAGTCTGCATAAGGTTTTTGGCGTTTTCGCGGATGCCGTTTTTAGTGAAAATAGCTCAAAGCTAGGTGCCGTAAAGGTTGTAGCCTGATTTTTTGCTGAGTTCGCAAAAACAGCTAGTGATCCGCGAAAAAAAATGGGTGGAGGAGTTAAATATGAGTACGATCGCTCAGTGAGTTAAGCCCAGCGTGCATCTGACCGAGTTTCCATTAATTCCACTTCCCCGAAGAGAAGCGACGGGGGCATAACAACCCGTTACATTAAAAAGTACGACAAGAAGTTTCCATTAATTCCGCTTCCCCGAAGAGAAGCAACTCTACCATGCGGCGGGAAGAGAAGAAGAACGGCGCAGGTATGTTTCCATTAATTCTACTTCCCCGAAGAGAAGCGACCTAACCTATAACAAACTTCAAGCTGAATGTAAAAACCGTGGGTTTCCATTAATTCTACTTCCCCGAAGAGAAGCGACCTACCCTTTCTGCGACCCCTCCCTTAATCAATTCCTTGTTTCCATTAATTCCACTTCTCCGAAGAGAAGCGACCCCTCTACTTTAAACCCTTGTGGGATCTAAAGTCCAGACACCATTTGCGACGGGGTTAGTGAATACGACGATTTTGCTCTTAATTAAGAAGGTGAAATCGGCTAAAACCTAGGCACAGAAAGGAATCGGCAGGGTCAACGAGAAATTAAGCCTTTCCAGATTTTGCTTACCTCGCCGCAGAAAAAGTAGAAGTTTACATAAATTTGTCATTCGCAGAAAACCACTAGAAAAATTTAAAATCAACTTTTAATCTAAGTTATATGAACTACAGCACTTTCAGCATCAAAGCTGGATGCCAAGTTGATGAATTCCGCTCTGTTAGATTACCCCCCAACCGGAAACCGCCGCATCATCTCGGCCAACTCAACAGCCTCCCCATCAACCGTATACACAACACCACCAGACATCGCCAGCACAATTCGTTGCCGCCGCGCCCACTCAAACCAAGCACCCACATCTGCTGTAACGGTGTTTTTGCCCTTAATCCCACTCTTGCAGGAGTTGATAAACAGCCCAGTCGGATTATCACACCAACCTTCTGCGATCGCATCCTTCACCCTGGCGATCGCACCTTGCACATTCTCCCAATGCTTCTTGAACACCCCCAAACACGGCTGAGGATTGATCCGCAACCGCCTCAACTCGTTGCAAACCTCCGCAATTTCCTGCTTAGACACATTTAAATTAGCTTCAACAACCGCCCCGGAAAAGTTGTCCTCATGATGGTCTTCCTCGTTAGTTGAGTTATCCAATTCTTGTTCATCAACGAAGTGAGTGATTTGGGGTTGCTCTGGTTGGGAAGTTAAACAAACCGATTCGGGTTCGTTGTCCGAGATTTGGCTTTCTTCCAGTTCACCTTTTTCTTCCTCAGCAGCAACGTGTTGTTGTGAAGAGAACTCTTTAGGGGTGAACTCTTTGATATCATCTGCTTGTTGTGAACACATAGATGGTTGCATTATAGGCATATCCATGTGTTCATTGAGGAATAGCTGTACAGCTTGGGTGTTAACGGTGTACCAGTTCGCTTGGTAATAAGTTTTGGCAGACAGTTTTTCTATTGTTATTAACCCCAGTGATTTCAAAAGTGCGATCGCTCGTCTCACGGTGCTAACAGATAAAGACAATTCTGCTGCCCATTGCTGATATGTTTTCCAGAACCATTTCACGCCATCAATTGTTTTACCGCCTTTAATATTCATCCAGTAATAGGCTTGCTGTAAAACAGTGGCCGCACTACGTCCGATTTGAGATGCGAGTGCGGGAGAATAGAGTGCGTGCTGACCATCAATTAGGAGTTTGCTCATATCATCACGCTCCTAAAAAACTGGATTAACTTGTCTGATGGATGATAGGAAGCCGTTCTGACTAGCTGATGAAATTCTTGATGGCAATTAGGACAAATATTAACTATTTTGTCTCCACCTTTGGATTTAGGAACAGGATAATGATGTCTGTCAAGTATTAATGTTTTTGCTTTGCACCATTCACAGACTAACTGCCCACACAAAAGGTCTTGGGGTTGTTTGGCAGTAATTAATTTTTTAGCTTCATGGGCAGATAATTCTGTTTTATTCAACCATCCGTCTTTAGTAAATTTCTCTAATATTTGTTTAACAGTACGCTTCGGCTTTATGCCTCCAAGATAAATGTAAACCCCATGAACAGTGAGTGAAGGAAGTTTTTGCTTATCAAGATAATCGTAATGATAGCCACCTATAATTACTCCAGAAATGGCATCTTTAGCTATTTCTGCATATCTAGGATGCACAACCAAATATGACTGTTCAGAATCGATATTGAATGGGTTAGAGTTAATCAAATTCACGACTCTTTCTCCTGTTTCTTCTCGTAAATAGCCCTTATTTTTCTGCTTCTAACTGCTACTTTTGTTCTAGCGATATCTTTCAAACCAATCTCTGCTGCCAGTAATGGCGGAACCAACAGAGGCGATTCTGAGGTGATTAACTTGCTGGTCATACTTTTACCCACTATCTAAAATGGCATTTCTTTCTGTTCTTCGTCTGAAGCTTGCGACCAAAACTCTCTAAGCTTTTGGAGCTTCGCTGCCTGAAATTGCTGTTTCTCTTCGAGCGAAACTTCCCCAACCAACTGCTCAACCTCAGCCCGTTGCCGTTCCTTCATCTGCTCAACAGTGGCCGCAGGTAGGGCTAACGGTTGATTCTCCTGGGATGGTCGGAAGTTGCGGCGGCGGTACAGAAAGCGGAAGTGTCGTTTGTCCTGCTTTGGGAGCTTCCGCCAAACTTCGGCATCCCAGCCGGGGGGCATAAAGTCGGCTGATGGTGGCAGTAGGTTTTGGATTTGAGTTTGTAAATCAGCGATTGCCTTGCCTTGTTCTTCAATTACCTTGTTTTGCTGTTCGAGTTTCTCCAAGAGTTGGGCGAGTAGTTCTGAATTTTGTGGGGCTAACTCTGCTTCACGGGTTTTTACCGCAAAGTAATTTTGTGCTGCGGCGATCGCACTCTTGCGAGGGTCGCCATTCATGGCCACCAAATAACAGGCGTGTCGTGATAGCTTGAAATCTTTCAGCACTTCTCGAAATGCCTGGGATGTGCCAATCTGCGCCATTTGGACGACATCGACCAGATGGTGTAATGGATCTATCCCTGAATTTTTAGCACTGATTTTTGCTCTTTCAACCGTGTCCCTAATTCTTTTCCAAGTTTGATAACCCAGCAAGGTTAACAATTCAGTAGCTAACCAAAACTCACTACCATCAGAGTCAACCTGTTTAATTTGGTCAAAGGGGCTGGAGTGACTTTCACTGTTAATAATCGCGTCCATACTTTCTCCTGGTTTTTGACGCATAAAGCTATTTCGGCATAGTTGCAATGCCTGAGCGGATTTTGAAAGCTTTTAATTGCAATCTATTGAATTGCGATAATCTACCGTTTAGTCAGGTAGTCAGAACAAAATAACAAAACATAATTCTCGATCAAGTGGCGATCGCTTGTGCTTTGCCCTGATACTAATAGTTGCAGATAACTATTGAATTTGTCAACTAAATATTGCATAATATGGCAAGGCAAGAAAAAGAAGAAGAGGTTGTAATGCTACCACTAAGTGAGGTGGGGTCAATTAAATGGACAAAGGAGCGTGGGGAGAAAATGCGCTCGTTACGTGGTGAGATGCCATTGATGGCATTGTCTAAAAAGCTTGCCGAGAATGATGTTGATATTTCTCGCCAATATTTGCACAGAATGGAGACTTATTCCGATGTTAAAGGTGCTTCCCCTGAGCTTGTGGCAGGGCTTTGTAAAGTATTTAACTGCACACTAGCTGAATTGTTGTGTTTGAAAGAAACCAAAATTGTGCAATTAGGGGTTGACAATCGCAACTTTTAGTTGCACTATAGTAATCAAGGGCAAAGGAATAGCAAACCGCCTGCACCTAACGCAATCAAGGGTTTGCACTAGCAAAATAACAAACCATCAAGCATAAAATTAGCAGCCACCGGGACTAGCAGCCGGAAGCCAAAAACTTGTATTGCTCAAGCCACCGGAGATGATTCCGATGACCTACCAAGTCTAAAAACTGGTAAAAAAACGAATGTGGATTCGTCAAATTTAGAAGTGCGATCGCTAACCCCACGGGGGGCGATCGCTTTTTAACTAGTAGCATCGGAGGTCATCAGCATCTTGGCTAAAGATCCGATTCAAAAATTGAATGCAGCCAAAAGCAAATGGATGCAAGTCACTGGTTATCCACCAAAAGTAAGTTTTGTTAGGATGTGTTTACCAGATTTTGGCTACTTTGATTTCGAGAATATTTCTCACTGGAGAAAGGCAATCGACCTTTTCCAAAAGAAATACATTAAATCAAAAAAGCAATTGTTATTGCATCCATTAATGCGTCCATTAACACCAGCACGAGAGGAATGGGTCAAAACTACTGGATTAAAAGCTTCTCTTCAATCTGTAATAGAGGTGTTACCAGAATGCAAGTTTCCTTTGAAAACAGAACGAGATTGGTTCTTAGTGACATCTCTCTATGTACAAAGATATCCCGAAAAAGTTCTGTCGCAGGACTCAACAGTTAAGGTAATTAAAGAAGAATACGAAGTTATTCAAACCAAGCCTCTTAATAAAACACCGCACGACTTTCAAAAACTTGAGCCTATTGCTAAACCACTACCTGTACTACAGCCGTCAACTCAATTTGTTTCACCGTCACCGCTAAAAGACCCAGCCGAACAGCGAATGTCTGATTCGTTAGCAGAAATATTAGGAGGAATTCGAGAAGCTCATAATCCATCCGGGCGAGTTGATGTGCTAACCAAACTGTATGTTATTGAAGTTAAAAAAGCTGCCAATTGGAAACATGGTATTGGTCAAGCACTGGTTTATCAATTGTATTACCCTAACAAGAAACCCGTCTTATTCTTGTTTGGTGAGGATGTTGGTTTATATAGGAATATCGCTAGGGAACATTGTCATCGCCTTGGTGTGATATACCGAGAAGAATCGCACTTCGCACTACAAGGCAAACAATGAGGTTTTCTGATGACCAAGCCTAAATTTCTCGGAGCATTTCGATATTGCTAAAGCGAAAACCGCAGGATGCAAACAACTTTCGAGCGTTTTCATTCTCGACTGCCGTATCTAATCGAATCTGCTTAATTCCCATTTGTTCAAAACGCTCTACACACAGCATTATCATCTGTCGAGCAATACCTTTTTGACGGTGTTCTGGCTCTACCCACAGGTCGTAAATAAAGGCATATTCCTGCAAGCGGTAAATGGGGATTTCTTGCTCTATTGCTGAGATGAGGAATGCTACAAGCTGCCGATCATCTTCTGCTACTAAAAATACGCTGCGCTCGTTTTGCGCCATTCGCATTAACCATTTTTCGTAATGCTGTTCTATATGTGCTACGAAACCATATTTGGCATTATCCCAAGATTCATGTAAAGCACAAATCTTGGCCACCATTGGCAGAATTGCGGGTACATCATTTGGCTTGGCAGAGCGAATTAGCATAAGCCTTTACAATCCACTGCCGCCATTGCGATCACGCAGAATTCGCAAGATTTCTGCAACATCATTTGTTACTTGCCGTAAGTCAGCTTTAACTTCTCTCATATCAGTTTTTAATTCGCTGACATCAGTTTTAAGTTGACGAATATCTGTTTTTTGCTCTCGCACTTCTGATGTTAGAGCAGTCACCAGAGACAGGGTTTGGGCAACAGCCACTTGAGTAGAACCAATGGTTCCGGCTTGGATTTTTAAGTTGTTGACATCTTCAGTCAGGGCATTGAGCCGTCTGTAAATATCTTCGATTGTTGCGTCGGTCATGTTTACATCCCTTGATAAATCAGCAGCAGGCAATAAAACCCAAATCCAAGCACAATGCCTGTTTCTACTTTAAACCAAAAATCAAAAGAGTAATTTTACTCACGGCTGATAATGCGTGAACATCTCAATATAACGCTTCGCTAATTTTCATTGAGTGCGTAGTGGCTCCCCACAACGTGATTCATATCCAAAATCAAAAGGCAATCACCGGTCTTCCAAACAGTGTGATCGCCTTTTTATCCACTACTGGAGAATTCAATCATGCCACAAACAACATTAACAGAGCAACTGCGGTCAGTAGAAATCGACTTCTACGAACATGAAATCTACGATGGACAAAAGCTAATCGCTCGAATCACTTATGATCATACGGATTTCGTGACCCAGCCGTGGGTAGTGATGGTGAACGGTGAAGAAGTATTTCGAGCTATTGCACAAATGAAGTGCCACGACTTTGTAACATGGCACTATAAACAAGGTACTTTGCCAATTCAATTAGAAGAACTCCCAATCGCTACAACGGGGAATGAAATCATGGCTGAGATTGCTCAGGCTTGTGAAGTTCTAGGTTACGAACTCCGAGACGACGGCATATATCACAACAGCAAGCGCCTGAAAGAAATCGTTTACAAAAACGGTACTTATTGCTACGTCCAGTCTTTACTGCCGCAGCCGGAAAGCCCTGGCGAGGCTTTGGATTTGCTGGATAAGCCGTTTGATCAAATAACTCCTGAAGAATGGCTGATGCTGGCGGAGTATGAGCCAGTACATGAGTTGGTTGCGGCGTAGTTAAGAAAAAGGGCGATTGTGTACTCTCCAAGCAATCGCCTCCGTTCCAGATTGTTATCAAGATTTTTAATCAGGTTTATTGCAATGGTTCGTGTCCCAGAGTTTATCGGGTATATAAAGGTGATTCAATGCTGGGTTTGGTATTCGAGCATCTCACGCACTGGTCAAACGCTGTAGACAACATTCGGCATCAGGAGCCGTTGACTGCGGCGTTCGTCTTTGACGTTGCCGTTCGCGCAGCGTCTCCGATAGGAGAAGGCATCGCATTAGACGAGTTCATGCAGACTGCTGGGATCATCAGAAAGGCAAAGGAAGAGCATCTGGGGGCTGTGGCTTAGGAAAGGCTCAGATTTAATCACACCAAGCGATCGCAGTTGTAATTCAAGAATGATTGCCTACCACCAAGTCATTACAAATTGTAACCAAGATTACAATTTGTAGATTTTTCCTGGAATTGTCCAAGGGGCATGAAATATGGAACCGAGCAAAATACTCAAGACATTCAATAGCTGTTATGTCCAACTTCAAGCTATAGCTCAAGATGTCCAATGGCTGGCATTAGCAAATCGTGATGATGTTGACCCCGAAATGAAAACTCACTTAGGTGATGTGTTGCATTATCTGGGAGAAGCGATGGACTGTATCAAGCCGTTTGTAGAAACTACTACTGAATCTGAGGTGCAAACGTGAAACTTTACCTGACCAATGTATCACCAACTCTCCCCCCGTGGGCAACAATCACATCACAAACTTCAGATTTGGTAGAGCTAGAAATCAACGAGCATCACCTTGATTTTCAATCGTTGTTCAATGAATTGGCTAGTGAGATTCAGCCGGGGGTGGTTGGGGTGAAGTCGGCTGATTTGTGTTTGGCTTTGGTCGATAGATGTGGGTCTGTTGGCTCGGTTGCAGCAACAAACGTTTTTGTGTGAAAAGGGCAAGCACTTTTTATGTGCCTGCCCAGAAAACGAAATTACTGACTAGCTGATGATCCCATACTTTGAGATCCCTGCTTTTTCTCGGCTGGGGACAGGACGGGATTTTAACCGAACTGTGGGTTTATGTTTTGGTTGAGAGTCCGGTTGCTGTTGTGCCAAATATTCAATAAGTTCAGTCCCAGTGAGCTTTTTCACTGATGTGTAAGGTCGAATCGGCTGTAAAGTATCGTTCAAGGTGCAAGAGTCATCACTGGTTTTTCGGTAGACGTAAGGGGTGGTTATGCCGGGGATACGGAAATAATCGCCAGTTTGAAGTTCTTGAAATGTCATAAAAACGACTTCAACTACTGAAACAGTACACATTAGTTTACACGATTATTTGTAGCCATCAGCATCGGTTACACAATTAAGCTGATGAATAACGGAGGTTGCCCAAGTGGAAGCTATTTTTTAGCCCTAGCAGTAAAAAGCAATCGCTATTAATAAACAGCGATCGCCAAATGTTCAGTAAACTAGTAATTCCAAAAAACTATTTAGTTGATACAAAATCAACTAACAAATCAGAAACTCATCCCATCAAAATAGTTAAGTAACATAGAGAATAATACGTAATTAGTCATCGTCAGAATACCGATGACTATGTATGGAGTTTTTAGCTGTATAAGTTTCATAAGTTAAGGGGCAATAGGATAAAAAAGTGGGGAGAAAAACTACTCATTTGTCACACTTTAGTACTCTATAAGTTGTACCTTTGATGCTGAAGGACAAAATCAGTTAAATCACTGAAATGTTTTTTTTCGATTTAATTGAACAAGCTAGTTAAATTACAGAATAAGTCATCAAGATAAATCGCTTGTCAATCATCTTCAAACTGTGATACTAGTTGTTTTTACTTAAAAATCTCATTAGCTAAAAACATTTAACTAAGTATCAACCGACTTCATCGCTAATTTCTAATTTTTGATATGACCACCAAGCCACACGATCAGTTTGCCAAGCAGTTTCTCAAAGAATTATTGTCCCCTTTGGGGGAAGTAAGCACTAATCAAGAAGTTACTGATGAAACAAGGTTTGTTGATGTTCTATTTTCTGCAACACCAAATTCTACTGTTGAGGCAGAAACTTTAGGGTTATTAGGCAGGATTGCATTGTTAAATACGGCACTGTTAGAACCATTTCGCAATCAGCCAAGTTTTTCCGAAGTACGTAGTTGTCTCCAAAAATTGTTTACCGTGATTGCCGATTCCCAACGTCAAGCTAATCGGGAAGACATAACAATAGCAGAGAATGATTTAGCCAGGCTATGGATTCTGTCACCAAGTGCCTCAGAAACTCTCCTCAAGGGTTTTGGGGCTAAACTAGATTTAGACAATTGGCCTGATGGGGTGTATTTTCTGCCCGAAGGGGAGCGAGGAGCAATAGTTGCGATTAACAAACTTCCCTTAGCTCCAGACACACTTTGGTTTCGGCTGTTGGGTCGGGGAAAAATTCAGCAGCAAGCCGTCAGTGAATTGGTGGCACTGCCAACAGAAAACCGCTTGCGTCGCAATGTACTGGAGATAATTTATAAGTGGCGTATCAGTGTAATGGCACAACCAGAGTTAACCCAAGATGACGAGGAGCTAATTATGAACTTAACCCAAGCTTACGAAGAAGCCAGGGCTGCTGCTGTACAAGAAGGCGTGGAGCAAGGAGTACAACTGGGACAACGCCAAGTTATAGAAAACTTATTGAGATTTCGGTTTGGGGAAGTGGATGCTGAACTAGCAACAGTTGTTAATAGTTTACTACAGTTATCTCCAGAAGAATTTACTCCTTTGTGTTTGCAATTGACCCGTGAAGAACTATTAGCAAGATTTACACGGTAGAAGAAATTTCCAGTTTTCGATACAACTTATCAAGTTCCAAGGCGGTTTGTTAACAGCAGACCGCTTTTTGATTGCCAAAAATTATGCTTTGGTAGCAGTCTCTTACTTCTACTAAACCCAAAGCAATCGCTTATTAGTTCAATAAGCGATCTCTTCGGGAAATCGATTCAACTACAATGGCAATTTTGGCATAAGCAGTATCGCTTCGCAAAGACTGCAATGATAACTTCAAGTGAACTCAATGAACAAGCAACAAGAAAAACAACTTGCCTGGAATGCCTTAATGGGTGTCGATAAACGCCATTATGTTTCGACTGGTTTCTATGCTTTGGGTGATGCCTTCACTATTAGCAGCAAAGACCCCAAGTACAAAAACAAGATTGTGCTGGTAGAGCATCGAGGAAAATTGCAGATTAATCATTGGGATTTCACTTGCAATTCTTCTGAATGCAAAAGTCCAACAATCACAACTAATGGTGATGATGGACAGGGGAATTTGAAACGGAAAGCCCCATCGTTGCAAGTTTACAGCTAGAACAAATCCCAAGAGTTCAGGAGTTTTCAAGCTTACAACTCCTGAATTCCTACCTCAAACAACTTCAACCATCAAGAATATGAAAACCAAAACCAGCACTCTTAAGTCTGCTGATAATTCCAATGCCTGTCTGCTGTTTCTTAAAAATAGAGGAGGAAAGGCGAGGTTATCAGAGCTACTAAGTTTTAGCCAGACTGTGATTCAAGATTTGATAACCAAAGATATAGCCAAAGTCAAGAATACAGGCGCAGGATACTATCTCGAACTGGAGAAGCAATGATGAATTTGAAACCAGTTTTTGACCCAAAAACACTGAGTCATTCCAAGGTTTATCTGATTGATTGTACTCAATATAGATATGTGCGAACAGAGGGCAGTGGTAAGCATATCAAGTATGTATTCGCTCCACTACCAAATCAACGGAAGTCATCTGAGATTTCTTTGAATTCTACAAAGTTGGGGATTAGATGTCAGGAGGTTGTGGGGATGAATTATGAACAGCAGAAGGAACAAATTGTAGTGCAGATAGGATTGCTGTAATATGTCTATTCACAAACCACCTGTTGTTAAACATCCTGTGAGTTTTCAAAAAGGTAGTTCTAAAAAAATAGTCTACCGAGTTATCCGAAATATTCAACAAATCAAAAATAACCAACCAGTAGGTACAGCCAGAATCAATAAACAAACCTACATGGTCAAGAAATCCGGTATTGGTTGGGTTGTTGTTTAGTTGTGAGATAAAACGCTTCGCTGATGATTGAGAGAAAACTGTTAGTAATAGGTACTGAACAATGGTACAAGCAATTGCACATACCGAAACATTCTTGCACGATGCTGTAATTCAAAGACTCGATTTTAGTAAGCTAAATAAAACTCGTATTCGCTTGACAATCAAACTCAAAAAGACTACTAAATCAAATGCTCCTAAGTGGACTGATGTTTTGACAGCCCAAGGCGAAGAAGAGTCAGATTTGTTGAAGGTAAAATCTTCGGAAGTTGGGTTGAAGGGCATCAAGGTATTCAAAGCTCTGGATGAAGCCGCAAGTCAATTACGGTCGGAAATTGCCAGTGTACAGGAGTGGATGACCAGTGATAATGGCGATTGGATTTGCCCGATTGATTTAGCTCCCTTAGTGTGGAGCCAGTTATTAAACATTCGGGATGTGATTGCTCCAACATTACGTGCTGGACTTAAAAACGAGTATGAGCAAGGGCTAACGGATTATCAAGAGCGAATCAATAGTTTCATTTCGCTGCAAACTTGGGAATTATCCTGTGAGCGTCAGGAGGAAGTCAAAGCTAATTTGCTGAAAGCTTTCCCGGATTTGAGCGAGTTGGAAGACTATTTGCAAGTCGTCATCGGTCGCCCCGTGATCATCCCAGCATTGTCGGAACAGTTGAACCAACAACAAGCCGAATGCCTCAATCAAATCACCCAGTTCATTCAACAGTATGACCAAAATTTAGAGCAAAGGTTAAAAGAGGCAGCGATCGCCGGAGGTGAACAACTTGCCGCGCAGTTGTTGGAAGAGTTAGCTGATTGGGAACCCGGACGAAAGCCAGTACGCTTCAAGCAAAAAATGCAGAAACATCTCCAGAAGGTACAGGTTTTGCTGGCGAATGCGTCACCGGAAGCTGGTGGTAGTTTGCAGTCGATGATGGAGCATTTGAATTCCATTGTCAACGACCCAGATATCGAATCTAAGAATCTGGGTGGTGAAGGGCGATCGCAACTTCAGCAGAAAATGGACGATATTCGTTCTAAATTGCTGGATGAGCAGCGCAATCTGCAACAGCTTGCAAGTTCTGACGTTGGGCTGACGGCAGCAACTGTGAGCGCGTTTAAGTTCCGTTAAAAAAATGCAATGCAGTGAGAATCATTCATTGCATTGCAATTATTCGGTATATTTCAATACCGTAGCCAATTTACGAGGGTTCAACACCTGTAGAAACGGGATGAATACGTCCTAAAGAAGTAAGCTTGGCAAAAATCTGACTTAATAAAATAGGCTCAGGCATTTCA